>DXZV01000272.1 GCA_019419485.1 Collinsella sp. | reverse complement strand
TAAGAAAGCTCGGGCAGGAGCTTCTCCTTCTTGTTGGCAAGCTCGGTCAGGCCCTCAGCGGCATCCTCGGCAGCGAAGACAACGATCTTGCGCATATCGCCCTCGGCGTCGTCGATGCGGCCGACCAGATCGGCAGCCTCGGCCTCGGCCATCAGGCCATCGAGCTCACGAAGGCGCATGCCCAGCAGGTCGGACATTTCCTTCTGCTCCATCTTGGGCTTGAGGTCAAGGAGCTTGATGGCGCGCTCGATGTTCGCCATGCGCTCGGCCTTGGCCTCCTCCTCCTTGGAAATAGCAAAGCGACGGCTACGCAGCAGGCGGGCGGCCTTCTGCATCTTGTCCATCAGCTCTTCGTCATCGTAATCAACGGCGGCCTCGACAACCTCGGCCTCCTCCTCGGCGGAAACCTCGTCAGCAGCCTCAACCTCGGCAGCTTCGGTCTCCACGGTCTCGACTGCCTCGACCTCGGCAGCCATGGTCTCGTTCTCGGTCTCGTTCATGATCTCTTCGTTCTCAGACATGAGACTCCTTCTTGGCCCTCTCGGGCATCATCGCCCCATTCGCGGGGCCCGTCGCGCACTCTTTGCGCTTATAAATCATGCCTCTCGGCAAAACGTACATTAGTTTATGGTGTCGCCATCCAATCTAGCTGCAGAATCTATGTGCACACATTAATGCAACATGTCGCGGTATCATGGCCTGAACCAAACATGTCCACCTTAAGGAGCCCGCCATGATTAAACCCATCATGAAGTCCGAGTTCTTTTTGCGCCTGCCTTCCGAAGACGCGGGGCCCGACGATGCCGCGACCGGGCAGGACCTCCTGGATACGCTCCATGAGCATGAGCACGAGTGCGTGGGCCTTGCCGCCAACATGATTGGCGTGCGCAAACGCATCATCTGCGTAAAGGACGGCAACAGGGCGCTGCTGATGTACAACCCTCAAATTCTTGAGCAGGTCAATTCCTATCAGACGAGCGAAGGATGTCTCTCGCTTTCCGGCGAGCGTCCCTGTACTCGCTATCGCCGCATTAAGGTTGAGTATTTGGACGAGAATTTCGTCCACCGCATCAAAAACTTCTCGGGCTACACCGCCGAGATCATCCAACACGAAATCGACCACTGTTGCGGAATCGTTATTTAGTTCCGCCGATTCAAGAAAGCTCCCTGCAGCAAAACAACTGCAGGGAGCTTTTCATAGTGCGGAACTTCTATCCCACTAGCTCTGGCGGTAATGGTCGAAGAAGTCGGCGAGGTCTTCGAGGGACTCTTTGAGCACTTCCATGCGCGGCAGGTACACGATACGGAAGTGGTCGGGCTCAGCCCAGTTAAAGCCGCCGCCGCGCGTGATCAGGATCTTCTTCTCGTGCAGCAGGTCAAGGGCGAACTGCTCGTCATCGGTAATGTTGAACTTCTTCACATCCATCTTGGGGAAGATGTAGAACGCCGCACGCGGCTTAACCACCGAGATGCCGTCAATCTTGTTGAGCGCCTCATACACAAAGTTGCGCTGCTCGTAGACACGGCCGCCGGGGCGGATGTAGTCGTTGACGGACTGATGGCCACCGAGCGCCGTCTGAACGATCGACTGAGCCGGCACGTTGGAGCACAGGCGCATGTTGGAGAGCATGTTGATGCCCATGATGAAGTCGCTCATGCAGCGCTGGTTGCCCGAAAGCACCATCCAGCCAATACGATAGCCCGCGATCATGTGCGACTTGGACAGACCGCTAAAGGTGACGCAGGGCAGATCGGGAGCGAGCGAGGCAATCGAGACGTGCTCGTAGCCGTCCATGCACAGG
>DXZV01000271.1 GCA_019419485.1 Collinsella sp. | reverse complement strand
GCCAAGGGCCAAGATATCGCTTGGCAGGATGGCTTCGCCTTTAAACGTTATGACGAAGTGCTCGGCAATGCCGAGGATGCAACAGGCGACGGGCACGAGGGCCATGACGCCTCCATGACGCTGTCCCAGCAAATAAAGGGAGAGCAGAACCGTCGCGAGCAGCCCGACGGAAAACCCGAATGAGTTGGCGGGAATGCGATAGAACGTTTCGTTACAGGCAATTTCGAGCGAAACGAACGAGAGCGCTGAAACAGCGGCGATGACAAGGATGTCACGGCAAATACAGGCAACCGTTCCCGTCGCAAGATCGGTTTGGTCGATAAGTCCCGAAACCAAGGGCTCGACAAGAAGTATGACGGCGGTAGCACCGAGCGCCGAATAAGAAAGGACCCATAGGGAATTGTCCTCATTTACGAGCAATTGATTCGTAATCCATGCAGCTACCATACCGAGCGGGATGAGGAGCGTCGCGCACCAAAAGACGCGGGCAATGGGCGGCTTTTCATTGTGTTTGATTGAAAAATACACGCGCACGACGACGGTGGCCACGATAAGGACGGCGATGAATATGGGCAGATTGGCCATGTCGCTCGAAGTGATTTCAAGGGGGATATCTTCGGTCATGGACGTTCCTCTGTTACAGCAAATTAAGTTCAGTAGTAGATTACTGTAACCTTTCCACGGCATTTCGAGAAACAAAGCACCCGATACGCAAAGCTAAAGGTCTGCGAATCTTGTATTACGAACATCTGTGCGCGTCGAGTGCGCTAAACTCATCGACAGTATGATTCGATGCAATAGGAGGCAAGGAGCTTCCATGTCTGATTCTTCTATCGTTATTCGCGGCGCTCGTGAGCACAACCTCCGTGATATCGATGTTTCCATTCCGCGTGACCAACTCGTGGTCATTACCGGTCTTTCTGGCTCGGGCAAGAGTTCGCTGGCATTTGACACTATCTATGCCGAGGGCCAGCGTCGATACGTCGAGAGCCTTTCGAGCTATGCGCGCCAGTTCTTGGGCCAGATGGACAAACCCGACTTGGATTCAATCGACGGCCTTTCGCCGGCGGTGTCGATCGACCAAAAGACGACGTCTAAAAACCCTCGCTCGACGGTTGGCACCGTAACCGAGATTTATGACTATCTGCGCCTGCTGTTCGCCCGTGTGGGCACCCCGCACTGTCCCGAATGCGGCCGCGTCATTGAGCGTCAGACGACCGACCAGGTTGCCGACAAGGTCTTGGCGGCGGGGGAGGGCCGCCGCGCGTTTGTGCTGGCACCGGTGGTGCGCGGGCGAAAAGGCGAGTACACCAAACTGTTTGAGGACCTTCGCGCCGAGGGCTTTAGCCGCGTGCGTGTCGACGGTGAAGTGCGCTCGCTCGACGATCCGATCGATCTGGACAAGAAGTTCAAGCACGATATCGAGGTCGTAGTCGATCGCATCGTGATCCGTGAGAATTCTCTGGGCCGTATCGCCGAGTCTGTTGAGCAGGCGACCGCGCTGGCTCACGGCAATGTAAACGTGTACATGCTGCCCGATCGTGATGCTCCCGAGGGGACCGAGGGCGAGCTGCTGGAGTATTCGTTGGCCTTGGCGTGCCCGGAGCATGGTCACTCCATTGACGATCTTCAGCCGCGTGATTTTTCGTTCAACGCTCCCTATGGCGCATGTCCTGAGTGCGACGGCCTGGGCTTTAAGAAAACCGTTGATGCCGAGGCGTTGATCGAGGACCCCTCGAAGTCCATTGCCGACGGAGTCTTTGGTAGCCTGTTTGGCAACTCGAACTACTATCCGCAGATTT
>DXZV01000270.1 GCA_019419485.1 Collinsella sp. | reverse complement strand
CCGCAATGGAAGTGAGCGAGGGATACGAGTTTACCTTTACCGCCGGAATCGTAACCTCTCTCGCCCTGCTGGAGATTTCCCTGGGGCTTCTTTCGCTTATCCGACCGCGAAAGCTCCGTACGCCCACCCATGTCTTCCCCGCAATCGCCGCTAACCTCTGCGCTTTTCTGCTAGTGACCGTTGTGGGGCTCTCAGGCTTTTCCAGCATCGACTTGGAGCAGGCGCTGGATTTTGGATTTGACCGTTGGCAGCCCATCACCACATATACGTCTCAGGGTTTTATCACTTCGTTCACCGAAATGGTCAACGAGTTGCCCATTGAGAAGCCCGAAGGCTATACGCCCGATGAGGCGCAGAGCATCGAGCAGGAGCTCGCCGCCGCCTACGACAGCACGTATGGCTCGAGCGAGCAGCGCGCGGCTGCCGTTGCCCAGTTCAATGAAATCAAGCCGACGATTGTTGCCGTCATGAACGAGAGTTTTAGCGACCTTTCGTGCTTTGAGCAGCTCCAGGCGGCCGGGTACACCGGCCCCGCATTCTACAACTCGCTTCCCGACACACTTGTTCGCGGCACCATGCTCGCTTCGGTCACCGGTGGCGGAACGGCAAACTCCGAATTCGAATTTTTGACCGGAGCGACAACGGCCTTTGTCGGATTAGGCAAGATCCCCTATCAGCTGTATCAGATGAATGGCGTCAACAGCCTGGCAAAGGACCTTAAAGAGCTTGGGTATACCGCTACCGCTATGCACCCGCAAAACCCCGTCAACTACCATCGAGATAAGATCTATCAGCAGCTGGGCTTTGGAGACTTTCTTTCAATCGGCGATTTCGAAGGTGCGCCCTGTTACCATGCCGGCGTATGCGACTACGCCACCTACGACAAGATACTCGACCTGCTTAGAACCGACGAAGCGCCGCAGTTCATCTTTGACGTCACGATGCAAAATCACGGCGGCTACGACTATGGCACCGTTCCCGCCGAAGAGCTGACAAACTATTGGGTCGAGGGAGCCAGCGAGGGCGCCAATAGCGCGCTCAACACCTATCTCACCTGCATCAACGCATCCGACCGGGACCTCGAGTACTTTATCAACGAGCTCCGCAATATCGGCAGACCGGTTGTTCTTGTCTTTTTTGGCGACCATCAGCCGAGCGCCGCAACGACTCTCAACGACGAGCTGTACCCTCAGGAAGATACGGCAAGCCACGCTTTCCGTGTCTATCAGTCAACCTATTTCGTCTGGGCTAACTATGAAATCGCCGGCAATACCGAGCTCAACGTCTACGACACCGTCGGGGCAAACGAGATTGCAGCCATTACCCTTAATAAGATCGGCGCCCCGCTCACCGACTATCAAAAGGCCCTGCTTGCAACAAGGTCAGATGTGCCCACCATCAATGTCGCCGGCTATCTCGGTGCCGACGGGCTGCGCTACAACTTGGAATCTGAAGACAGCCCATACACCTCGACGATCGACAAGCTGCAGCGCATGCAATACCTCGAGTTCGCCAGCAAAGTTCAGTAAGCCCGCCCATTCGCTTGGGCCCATCGTATTGCAAGCACGCTCGGCCCAAATGCATCGCAAATGACTCCCGCTCGCAAACGAGGGTACAATGACGCTCGTGTCACATCACGGGGCTCCGGCCCCAACATATACAAAGGAGTCATACATGGGTTGCGAGCACGCACAGGCCGCCGGCGGACAAACGTCGCCGTCGCAATTTGAGGAGAACACGCTGTCCGAGGTCAAACGCGTCATCGCCGTGCTTTCCGGCAAGGGCGGTGTCGGCAAGTCGTTTGTCACCGGTGCCAT
>DXZV01000027.1:14895-16015 GCA_019419485.1 Collinsella sp. | reverse complement strand
GTTTAACAGTGTCGATTCCGATATGCAGCATCACCTGAGCAGAGCTGTCGTCGGACATGATGCCCAGCGCGTGCTCAGTCGGAAACAACGCCGCGACGGTGCCGGAAACAGGAGCGCACACCGTTCCCTCTTGGGGAACCACGGCAACGCCATCGCCCACGGCGCGGCTGCTAAAAGCGGGGTCATTGGTATTTTCTAGATGAACAAGCTCGCCGGAAACGGGAGCGAGGATTTCGAACTCGGAAGCTGCAGTCTTCTGCTCATCCGAACCGCCCATCAGGCGAGAAAAGAAACCCATGGTGGCATGTCCCTTCATAAATATAGCCCAACCAAAATCAAGCGAATACATCCATAGAGACACACCCGTTCAAAGACTTTGGTTAGGCCCACGTCCGAGGGACTCGGTAACCTTCCGCATTTCCTTTTACGCGAACTATTGTAGACAAGCCCAAAGCCGGAACAATCATTATGACCGGTGAACGGTATTTATTCTCCGATAAACGGTATCTATCTATGCGGCACTTGGGGACGTTCCTTTTCTGCCGGCACCCAGGGACACTCCTTGCTCTGGCCCCTTTGCACCAAAAAGGGCCCCGAGCGTAGTTGCTCGGGGCCCTTAGCTTGCCTCACACTAGCGTGCGACGCGTATGTTACTTGCGCTTGCCGCCGCCGTCACCGGGGCGACGGGAGCTGCCGCCGCGCTTGCCGCCACGGCTGTTGCCATAGCTGCCACGGTTATCGCGACCGCCGGCGCGGCCGCCACGGGAACCGGCCTGGTTGCCGCCGCGACCACCACGGTAGCCGCCGCGACGCTCCTCGCGGGTATCGTCGTAGTTGCGCCAGTCATCGCGTCGATCGCGGCTGGCACGCGGATCGCGACGATCGCGCGACTCGCCAGAACGACCGGCGCCGTTGCGGCCGCCATTGCCGCGCGCGCCCTCGCGACGCTCGCCGCCACGGCCGCCGCGCTCTTCAAAGCGCTTGCCGCCACGGGACTCACCGCTGCGGGCGCCACGCTCACCGCGACCTTCGCCGCCACGGCGCTCATCGCGCCCGCAGCGCTCGCCGTCGCGACCGGAACGACGACGATCGCCCGCGCCACGCTTGCCGCCGCGCGAAC
>DXZV01000027.1:11062-14885 GCA_019419485.1 Collinsella sp. | reverse complement strand
CCGCGGCCCTCGTCCTCGCGCTCAACACGGCGACGACCACCGCGGTCCTCGTCCTCGCGACGACGGCGATGTGCCTCGCCCTGGAACTGCTTGGCACGGCGCTCGGCACGGTTACCTCGCGGGGCCTGCTCGGCAGCGCCAGCACGCTCCTCGGCAGCCACCTCGCGGGCAACGCTCTCCACGGCCTCGTCCACGCGAGCCTGAACGCCCTCGCGCACACGGGTCTTGCCGCCGCGCTTGGGACGGCTCGGACGCTCGCCGTCGCCGCGACGCTCGTCGCGACCGCGGTTGGAACGACCGGCCACATCGCCGTAGTCATCGCCGTTGCGTTTGCCGTCGCGACGTGCCTGCTCAAGCTTCTTCTTGCTCTTGGACTTGCCGCGCTTGGTCTTCTTCTTCACCTTGAAGGCCGCAGGGTCGCGCTCGGGGTCAACCGCGGGCGGATTGGGACCCACATGCAGGTCGCCGGCCTCGTAGATGTCGGCGGTCTTGTCCATGAGTTTCTCGATCTCGTAGAACTCATCGACATCCTGCTCGGTCACAAACGTGATGGCCCAGCCCAGCTCGCCGGCGCGGCCCGTACGGCCAATACGGTGGATGTAGTCGGTCGGCTCGGCCGGCACGTCAAAGTTCACGACGTAGCGCACATCGCTGATGTCGATGCCGCGGGCAAGCACGTCGGTTGCCACCAGCACGTCGACGGTACCGTCGCGGAAGGCCGAAAGAGCACGGTGCTTGGTGCGCATAAAGACGATAGTGCGCTCCGGGCCTTCCTTTTTGAGGAACTCGGGCAGCAGGTTGTTCTTGGCCTCGATGGACACCGGGAACACAAACTGGTCGACGGTGTCGGCGGTTGACGTGGCGGGCGCGATCTCCACGCGGGCCGGGTCGCTCACCAGGTCGGTGATCTCGCCCACGGCCTCCTCGTCGAGGGTCGCCGAGAACAGCAGCGTCTGACGCTCGGCCGGCGTCTCGCGCACAATACGGCGAACGGCAGGCAAAAAGCCCATGTCGAGCATGCGGTCGGCCTCGTCGAGCACCAGTACCTTGACCTCGTCCAGGTGGCAGGCACCCTGCTCGATCAGGTCGACCAGACGGCCCGGCGTGGCGACCAGGATATCGCAGCCGTACTTGAGGGCAGCGGTCTGCGGCTTGTAGCTCACACCGCCCACGACGGTCACGGCGACATGGCCGGTGACGTCGGCGATTTTGCTCGCGACCTCGTCGATTTGCTGGGCAAGCTCGCGCGTGGGGGTGATGACGAGCATCACGGGGCCGCGGCCGTTGCCCTCGGGCTTTTTAGCACCGCGATGGCGGTTGCGGCCGCCGCGCTCGCGTACGGGTTTGGGAGGAGCGATGTGCTCCAGGTTGTTCATGGTCGGCAGCAAGAAGGCGGCCGTCTTGCCGGTGCCGGTCTGAGCGGCGGCAAGCAAGTCGCGGCCTTCGAGCACCACAGGAATCGAACCGGCCTGCACGGGCGTCGGCGCCGTGTAGCCCAGGTTCTCGATAGCACGGAGCATCTCGTCCGAAAGTCCCAGCTCGTCAAAGGCGGGCAGGCTCTCGGTAGCGGACTCGACGGCCTGGGCAGCATTGGCCTCATCGGCGGCATCGAAGGCAGCCTGGGTCATGGCCTCGCGGGTCTCGTCCAGAATCTCGGCGTCCGTGACGTCGGATACAGAATTACGCATATGTTGTTGTTCCTTATCTGCACGCGTTATGGGCACGGCATGCGGCCGCGCGAGCGTGCTTGGTAGTGCGCTAATACATACAAAAACAGGTGCGCACAGAGAGGACGTTGCTCAGCACGCTGGCGATCGCTTTGGCAGCCCTATCACGCGCCGTCCAGACGCAGCGGCCCTAAGCGATGGAGCAGATTCGCCGCAGGTTAGTATACCCGTACTCCGCATGCCCCCACGTAAACCACAGATGACGGGGCGGCCGGGATGTGCGCGGGTTGATTGTCTCAATCTGTAACATCTACAGGGTAAAACCGGGTCCTGCTGTTACAGATCGAGACGTTGAGTTGCCAGCCAACGGTTTATCTCAATCTGTAACAGTAACTCGGCAAAAACCGGTCTTGCTGTTACAGATTGAGATATTTAGCAAGGATGGCCAACGACTGAACAGCCATCCTCAACCGTAGCGAAATGTCATACAGTTCAACTCCAACTAGACACCCCCAGGGGGTATGGGTGTATAGTATCGGCAGGTTAACAATTCCAACACCGAACCACAGAAAGGAGAAGCCATGGCTCAAGATAAGTTCGACGTGGGCGGCATGACATGCGCCGCCTGCCAAGCGCATGTGGACCGCGCCGTGAGCAAGCTCGACGGCGTCCAAAGCGTCGCGGTCAACCTGCTCGCCGGTTCCATGATGGTCGACTACGACCCCGCGCAGGTCACCCCCGACGATATCTGCACCGCCGTCGACCGCGCGGGCTACTCGGCCTCGCCCGTCGATGCGGGCACCGGTGCCGCCGGCTCAAACGGCAGGGCGCAAGCCAGCTCCGCCGCCTCATCATCTCGATCATCTTCCTCATCCCGCTGTTCTACATAGGCATGGGGCACATGCTCGGTTGGCCACTGCCCGGCATTTTCACCGACCACACCCACAGCATGACGCTCGCGCTCACCGAGCTCGTCCTGCTCATCCCCATCGTCTATGTCAACGACACGTACTTTATCAACGGGTTTAAATCGCTCGCGCACGGCGTGCCCACCATGGACGCCCTTATTGCCGTGGGCGCCACCGCTTCCATCGCCTGGTCGCTCTACGCCATGTTCATCATGGCCGACCAATTAGCCGCGGGTCAGGTCCACGAGGCCATGATGACAGGCATGGACAATCTGTATTTTGAGAGCGCAGGCACCATCCTGTCGCTCGTCACCGTGGGCAAATACCTCGAGACGCGCAGCAAGTCCAAGACCGGCGGCGCTATCGAGGCGCTCATCGACCTGGCGCCCAAGACCGCGACCGTCGTGGCAGAGGACGGCGCCGAGACCACCATCGACGTCGATGGCATCCTTCCCGGCCAGATCCTGCGCGTGCGCCCCGGCGAGTCCATCCCCGTTGACGGCGTGGTGCTCGAAGGCAGCTCGGCCGTGGACGAGAGCGCGCTCACCGGCGAGTCCATCCCCGTGGAAAAGACCGCCGGCGACACCGTCAACGCGGCCACGGTCAACCGCACCGGCTCGTTTACCTTCCGCGCTACGCGTGTGGGTGCCGAGACATCGCTCGCCAAGATTATCCAGCTCGTCGAGGACGCCAACGCCACCAAGGCGCCCATCGCCCGCATGGCCGACAAGGTCGCCGGCGTGTTCGTGCCCGTGGTGTTCGCGATCTCGGCCGTGACCTTTGCGGTGTGGATGGCACTGACCGGCAGCATGAACGAGGCGCTCACTTCCGCCGTGGCCGTGCTGGTGATCAGTTGTCCGTGCGCGCTCGGCCTGGCCACGCCCGTCGCCATTATGGTAGGCACCGGCAAGGGCGCCGAGATGGGCATTCTGTTTAAGAGCGCCGAGGCGCTAGAGAACCTGCGCAGCGTGGGCACCGTGGTGCTCGACAAGACGGGCACGGTCACCCACGGCAAGCCGGCCGTGACCGATATCGTGGTTGCCACGCACGCCGACGGCTCGTCCGCCATGAGCGAAAAGGCGCTGCTCAAGCTGGCTGCCGCGCTGGAGCGATCAAGCGAGCACCCGCTGGCCGAGGCGATTATGGCCGAGTGCGAGTCGCGCGGAATTGTCGCGCGCATGGTCGAGGACTTTGCCGCCGTGCCCGGTCGTGGCGTTACGGCGCGCGAGGGGCAAAACGCCATTGCAG
>DXZV01000027.1:4886-11052 GCA_019419485.1 Collinsella sp. | reverse complement strand
CAGCCGGCAACGTACGCCTGATGGACGAGCTGGGCGTTACCGTGCCCACGGGTCTTGCCGAGCAATTTGCCGCCGAAGGCAAGACGCCGCTGTTCTTTGCCAAGAACGGCGAGCTTGCCGGCACCATTGCCGTGGCTGACGAGGTCAAGGAGACGAGCGCCGGGGCCATCGCCGCACTGCGCTCGCTTGGCGTCGACGTGCGCATGCTCACCGGCGACAACCGCGTGACGGCCGAGGCCATCGCCCGCCGCGTGGGGCTGAGCAGAGAGCAGGTCATCGCCGACGTCCTTCCCGCCGACAAGGAACGCCACGTGCGCGAGCTGCAGGATGTGGGCAGCAAGGTCGCCATGGTGGGCGACGGCATCAATGACTCCCCCGCCCTGGCGCGCGCCGACGTGGGCCTTGCTATCGGCACCGGCGCCGACATCGCCAAGGAAGGGGCGGATGTGGTGCTCATGCGCAGCGACCTCATGGACGTCGCACGCGCCATCGAGCTGTCGCGCGCCACGATCCGCAACATCAAGCAGGACCTGTTCTGGGCGCTGTTCTACAACGGCATCGGCATTCCGCTGGCAGCGGGCGTGTTCTTCCCGCTCACCGGATGGCAGCTCTCACCGATGTTCGGCGCCGCCGCCATGAGCCTGTCGAGCGTATGTGTCGTGTCCAATGCGCTGCGCCTGCGAACCTTTACACCATCAGTTGCGGTGAAATAAGGCGTAACATGCTTAGCTAAACCGCTATTTAGTCCGTATTCCACCGCAACTTTAGGTACTCAACGAAAAGGAGATAATCATGAACTACATCGTTAAAACGTCTGGCCTTATGTGCGGCCACTGCGACGCCACCGTCGAGACGGCGCTGCTCAACGTGGCCGGCGTAACCGACGCCGATGCCGACCACGAGACCCAGACCGTCCAGGTAGAGTGCGCCGACACCGTGACCGCGGAGCAGCTCGCCGCTGCTGTCGAGGCCGCGGGTGAGAAGTTCCACGCCCTTTCGGTGACCGCCGCATAACGACCCGCACGTACCCCCCCGACCAGAAACGAGGACCCGCCATGATGGCAGACCACAAATCGGTGACCCGCATGCTCAAGACGGCACGCGGCCAGATCGACGGCATCTTGCGGATGGTCGATGAGGACCGCTATTGCGTCGATATCTCCACGCAGCTCATGGCCACACAGGCGCTCCTTGCGCGCATTAACGCCGACGTGCTCAAGGCGCATATCGAGGGCTGCGTGACTTCGGCAATCGAATCGGGCGACGAAGACCTCAAAGCCGCCAAGCTCGCCGAGATCGAACGCGTCGTCGACAAGCTCTCCAAGTAATTGGGGACATTGGGGGCAGACTTCTTTGCACCATCTTGGTGTATCGGGGACAGGTATGTTTGCACCACATTGGCGCAGATTAACCTGTCCCCCTTGCTCTAAATCGGGTATAAAGGCGTGCAGCATATCGAACGAAAGGCAATTTGCATGAATGACTTTATGAAGGGTCGCAATGGTGCTGACGAGCTCACCATCGTGATGGGTTTTGCCGGCATCGTCATCGCGATGATCGGATCGATGGCCCGCATCCAGTGGCTCAGCTGGATCGCCATCGCCATCATCGTGATTGGCGTGCTGCGCGGCCTGTCCAAAAACATCGATGCACGTCGCAAGGAGAACGACGCCTTTGTCGCCGCGACCGCGAACGTCCCTGGCTTGGGCAAATTCGTCGCCAGCTTGGGCGGCGGCGCTGCGGCGGCCAACGCTTCGCGCACAGCCGGAACGAGCAAGGAAGACTTTGAGCGCGCCAAGCGCACGGCCAAGAAGATGTGGAAGGGCCGCAAAACCACGGCATACCTCAAGTGCCCCAACTGCGGCCAGATGCTCTCTGTTCCCAAGGGCAAAGGCAAGATCCGCGTCACCTGCCCCAAGTGCCACGCCAAGATGGAAACCCGCTCCTAGCGCCCGCACGCGGGACAAATTAATCAGGTTTGTTTGTCCCAAATCTTAAGTATTTGTTCGATAAAAAAGCCGAGGCCTCGTGTTGAGACCTCGGCTTTTTGCATGCGGCAACGGAGCTGTCCCTTTGTCTCGTCTACGCCACGCCGTCGCGGGCAAGCTCCTCAGCCAGCGCTGCGGCAGGCATGGCCACAATCGCGTCGAGCTCGGCATCGACCTCGGGGATGCGCTTCACCTTCAGCTTGCGTACCAGATCGCCGCGGCACATCACGTGCATCGGTTCGCGCAGAACGCACAGGTTATTCAGCGGGTTCTCGCGCGTCACCAAGATATCGGCCGACTTACCGCACTCGATCGTGCCGGTCTCGCTACCCAGCCCCAGGAGCTCGGCATTGACCTGCGTGGCCGTATGCAGCGCAAAGGCGTTGCTCACGCCCACGTACTTGGCAAAATAGGCCACCTCGCGCCACATGTCGTACTGCGTCACGAACGGGCAGCTTGAGTCCGTGCCCAAGCCCACCTTAACGCCGGCATTCAGCGCCGCACGAGCACTCTCGATAATGCCCGAGCACACGATGTCGCCGTTCTTCTTTTGCGTATCGGTCGAATGGGTCTTTTCCGGGTCGAGCAATACAAACGGTAGCGCCGGGCTGATCGTGCAGGTAACGCTGGGCGCACGTCCCTCGAGCTGCGTGCCCGCGGCGCCACGGTACAGCTCCAGGATCTCGGGCGTCATCGGGGCACCGTGCTCGATCGTATCGACGCCGGCCTCAAGCGCGGCCTTCACGCCCTCGGTACTCTCGACATGGGCCATAACCGGCAGGCCCACCTCGTGCGCCGCCTTGCACGCCGCCGCGGCAACCTCCACCGGCATACGCAGCACGCCCGGCTCGCCCACCTCGGTCGCATCGAAAACGCCGCCCGTCACGAACAGCTTGATGACATCGGCACCGCGCGCATACAGGTCTCGCACCTGCTCGGCTGCCTCGACGGGGCTGTTGACCACCTGGGCGAACAAGCCCGCACCATGGCCGCCCGGCACCGTGACGCCCGTTCCCGGCGCTACCAGACGCGGACCCTGATACTTACCGGCGTCGATAGCGTCGCGCACGGCAATGTCGGCAAACAGCGGGTCGCCCGCGCCGCGCACCGTGGTCACGCCGCTTGCCAGCTGCTGCTGGGCACTGCCCTTGAGGATGCGGCGGACGATGGCACGCCCCACGGGATTATCGAGCTTCTTCATCAGCGCTCCCGCATCGCCGGCCGAGACAGGCTTGCCCGAGCCGCACAGGTGCGCGTGCATATTGATGAGACCGGGCATGAGATACGCACCGCCCAGGTCGATAACCTCGGCACCCGCGGGCGCCTGCGCCACAGCACTCGGCCCCATCCAGGTGATGACGCCGCGCTCAACAGTCACGGCCATATCGGGTTGCGGCTCCATATGCTCCGAACCATCCAGAATGGTCGCATTGATAAACAACGTGGAACGATCGGCAGTCGCCATATCGAGCTCCTCCCTCACGATTAACTTGAACATTTGTCCATTATTACCTAGTCCCGCTGGATTGCTGCAGACGCATCGGTTAACGGAAGGAAGAGAGGATGTGGGGGACGGAATACGTTGCAGTCCCATCCCAGCGGCACTAGGGAAATCTCTCGATCTATAACAGGTACAGGGTTATTGGGCCCCTTGATGTTACAGATCGAGACATTCGGTCGACGTTTCACCGGCTTGTCTCGATCTGTAACAATTACGAGCTCAAACAACCTCTAAACGTTACAGATCGAGACAAAACCTCTCAGCGCCCATACCACTGGCATCTCCACTCCTCAGCCAATTCAACCTGCCGAGGAATACCCGCCAGCCTCATTTTCTCGACCAGCTTCCCCGGGTCTTTGAGTTCGCTAAACGTAAACCGAAGCACCTTATGCCCGAGCATTGTCAGATGAGATTCCCGCTGACGCTCTGCCACGAATGGGTCAACCGACTCCCGACCCTCGCCGCTCTGCAAGGTGTACTTCCCCTTTCCGTCGAGCTCGCCGATGACACACGTCCCGTCCTCGAGCCGCCAAAAATAGTCGACGCGAAACACCTGGCTCGGATCGAGCGGGTCGCGAAACTCCACCTGCAGCTCCGGAACCGGAAAGCCGTACGCAATAAAGAATGCTCGGAACCGAGACTCACCGCCGTTTTCAGACAGCCCGTCCGCATACGACGCAATCACCTGTGCCCTGCGATACCCTCGCCTGCCCTCGCAATCGGCGCGGAGGCGCTCGCACAAATCCCCACGTGATACGCCTTTCGCCCGCAGTGCAGAATCGGCAATCGCCAACCCGTAGGAGAACGGCGCACGCAGTAGGCAATCCTCCACCGTGCGCCAAAACGACGTCACCCGCACTCCATCAACATGCTCGAGTGCGCCCGCCATCTGCGGACGCAACAACCTGCACCCGCCGCTCAACGTCACCGAACAACCCGTCTTAACAAGAAAACGCGACCCAAGCAGATCATTCGGCACCTCCAGACCCCACAAAAGCGCCGCGTCATAGCCCCAAAACGCCCAATCGGGATGAAACTCTGCAAGCCCTTTGAGGGTACGCAGCGTTCGCTCCGCCGGCGTCAGCACACCCCAATCATGTTGAAAGCAGAACAAATACGGCTCGGGTTCCGCGATATCGTCGGTTCCAACATGACGCCGCAGCCACATGAGCTCGGCATTGTCATGCGTTGCGAGCAGCGCACCTTGCTCGGTCGCCTCCGTGAGTCGCGCGAGCATCCTATTCCGCGCCAACGTGTTGCGAGTCGTATGCTTGTGCTTGAAAACGGTATTAGACACTTCCATCACCACCACATCGGACAAATGGACCATCGCCGCCGCTGCTGCCGCCGACAAACGTCTCGATCTGTACCAGGTAGACCGGTTTTTTGTCCCTAAACGTTACAGATCGAGACATAAAGACAGAAGGCAAGGCAGGACAACGCCAGGTCCATCCCCTACTCCCACTCCTGCTCGTAGATGTTGAGTGACTTCACGTACCGCCCCTGGGCGCCCATGATGTCGCGGACCAGACGCAAGAAGAAGCTGATGCACGAGGTGTCAAAGCCATCCTGCAGGTCCTCCGGATGCACCGCACCAGGCCCATCGACCGCCGTGTCACTCAGGCGTGCGATGTCATACAGATAGAGTTGTCCCGCCGTCAGCCAGACATCGTCGACGCAGGCGAGGCGCACCGCAATCGCTCCGTCGCTCCAATGCTCCTTTTGCACGATATGCGGGTCGTAGACATCAAAGCGACGGTCGGTGCGCGTGTCCTTCAGCGCGACCATACCAGTCGCAGGATCCTTGTCCAAAATGCCAAAGCGCGAGAAATACTGCGTGTCACGCACCTGCTTAAGTCGCCCGAGCGAAGCAGGAGAAATTGACGCTGGCGGCTCGTCCACATACAGCTCCAACAGCGTCTTGCCGTGGTAATAGGGGCGCTCAAACAGCAGCCAATCGGTAAACGCCATGTTGTAGGCCATGATTTCGTTTTGAGATGGTTCCTCGCAATAGCTGAGCCACGGATCGACGATAATCTCGAACTGCTCGCGCGCCGGCTCCAGAAATTGAAACTTCCGCAGCATCCAAAAGTGAGCCATGTCGGCAATATCGTTGCCGACGGCCTCGGCCAGCTGCGCTCGATCAAAAACTTGGTCAGTCATGGCATCCTCCTCAAACTGATGGACCTCAATTTGAGCTTACGAGGAGGGTGGGCAACCGAGGCAAGCGCGGGCAAAATAGGCCTTCGACTGCAAACCAGATGCTAACCAAACACTTGACGGGACACTTGACCGAATGAGTCCACCGCAACAAAACCGCAGGCAAACATCGACGGCCAACCCGCCCTTTTGAGCCAGATGCCCGCAGCCACCACAGAAACAACAGGTGACCACAGCCCAAGAAGTCGACAAATGAACACCCGCACGTCGACAAACGAGCAAATTGCTCGCAAAGAGTGTCCCCAACGACTAGACAAAAAAATGGCTAGTCATTGGGGACGTTCTTAAATGACTACTTTACAGCTCCAGCGCCTCGGCGACTTCGGCTGCGCAGGCCAGGGCATCGGCCATGGCACTCACCACGAGCGAGCTGCCGTTGCGGGCGTCACCGGCCACGTACACCGGTGCGGCATCCGCGCCGACACCGTCGACACGGGCCGCAAGGTGCGACCCCTCG
>DXZV01000027.1:4462-4876 GCA_019419485.1 Collinsella sp. | reverse complement strand
CACCGGCAGCGGACGACCAGCGGTGGCAACAGGCACGCTCACCGCATCGAACACACCGTGCTCCGGGCCCGTAAAGCCGCAGGCGATGAGCACCAGCTGCGCCGGCACCTCGTGCTCGGAGCCCGCGATGCGCTCGGGCTTGCCAGCCGACCAATCCAGATCGACCACGCGCAGACCCACAGCCGCACCCTTCTTGTCCAGCAGCACCTCAAGCGTATCCACGCCCCAGGCACGTATCTCGCCACCCATTGCAGCGATAGCCTCCTGCTGGCCGTAGTCGGTCTTCTTCACGTTGGGCCACTGCGGCCAGGGGTTGCTCGCCGCGCGCGCATCAGGCGCCGCCGGCAAGAACTCAAACTGGCGCACGCTGCGCGCGCCCTGACGCACCGCGGTGCCCACGCAGTCGTTACCGGT
>DXZV01000027.1:3524-4452 GCA_019419485.1 Collinsella sp. | reverse complement strand
CCGGTATCGCCGCCGCCAATGACCACGACGTCCAGGCCGCGTGCATCGATGGCAGGCTCGCCGCCATCGAGCACCGAGACGGTCGAAGCCGTCAGGTAGTCCACGGCGTACACCACGCCCGGGGCATCAATGTTCGCAGCCGAAAGCCCACGCGGAGCACGAGCGCCGACAGCCACCACGACGGCGTCAAAGTCATCGAGCTTGGCGGTAACCTTGGGATCGCTCACGTCAGCACCCAGCTCAAACACAATGCCCAGCTCGCGCATGAGCGCCACGCGGCGCTCGACCACGGACTTCTCGAGCTTCATATTGGGAATGCCGTACATGAGCAGACCGCCCGGGCGGTCATCGCGCTCAAACACCGTCACGCGGGCGCCGCGGCGGGCGAGCTCCCATGCTGCCACCAGGCCAGCAGGACCGGAGCCCACCACGGCAACCGTGGGTGCGCCCTCCCCCGCCGGCTCAAAGCGACGCGGGCCACCGTTTGCCCATTCGTGGTCGCTGATCGCACGCTCGTTGTCGTGAATCGTCGTGGGCTGGCCGTCGACCGAGCCCAGGTTGCACGCGGCCTCGCACAGCGCCGGGCACACGCGGCTCGTGAACTCGGGCATGGGCGAGGTGAGCGACAGGCGCTCGGCAGCCTCGTCCCAGCGGCCGCGGTACACCAGCTCATTCCACTCGGGAATCAGGTTGTGCAGCGGGCAGCCACTCGGGCGTGCCTTGCCAAAGCTCGCGCCCATCTGACAAAACGCCACACCGCACATCATGCAGCGGCTCGCCTGGGCACGGCGCGCATCGTCGTCGAGCTCCACGTACAGT
This sequence comes from Collinsella sp., assembly GCA_019419485.1. Classification (GTDB taxonomy): domain Bacteria; phylum Actinomycetota; class Coriobacteriia; order Coriobacteriales; family Coriobacteriaceae; genus Collinsella. The sequence continues at coordinate 3,633 of DXZV01000027.1, read as the reverse complement.
GGATCGAAATCGCGGCTGCGCTCCTCCACGGGGCGTAGCCCATGGGTCACGCGATCGATATCAAGAAAAGCACCGGGCTTACCCATGGCACTTACGCCTCCTTCTTGGT
>DXZV01000027.1:1104-3514 GCA_019419485.1 Collinsella sp. | reverse complement strand
GACATCGAAGCGAGCGACATCCGCAGCGCTCGCGCGACCGGTCACAATGTCAAACGCCAGCTCCTCAGCCTGCGCATGCGTCTTGCCCACGGCCTCGGCCGCAGCGACAATCGCCAGCACGCGTTCGTACTCAGTCGGAATGACCTTCACAAAGTGCTTGCTCATCGTCTCAAAGCTGTAGAGCAGCTTAATGCCGCGCGGGCTCTGCGTCGCGTCCACGTGCTCCTGGATGAGCTCGCGAATCTGCGCCAGCTCGCCGGTCGTCGGGGCTTTAAGCTCAACGCTCTCGTGGTTCACACGGGCATCGAGCGTGCCGTACTGGTCAAAGACATAGGCCACGCCACCCGTCATGCCGGCGGCGAAGTTCTGCCCGACCTCGCCCAGGATGAGCGCCAGACCACCCGTCATGTACTCGCAGCCATGGTTGCCGCAGCCCTCGACCACCACAGTGGCACCGGAGTTGCGAACGCCAAAGCGCTGGCCGGCCAGACCGTTAATGAAGCCGCGGCCGCTCGTGGCACCAAAGAACGCAACGTTGCCCACGATGATGTTCTCGTCGAACTTGTAGGTCGCATGCGGGTTGGGGCGCACCGACACCTCGCCGCCCGAAAGGCCCTTGCCAAAGTAATCGTTGGCGTCGCCACACACGTTGAGCGTAATGCCGCGCGGCAGGAAGGCGCCAAAGCTCTGACCGGCCGAGCCGTCGCAATCGATGGTGATGGAGCCGGCGGGCAGGCCCTCGGGATGCGCCTTGGTCACCGCGTTGCCCAAGATGGTGCCGACGCAGCGGTTGACGTTGGCGATATCGGCGCGGAAGCGAATCGGACGCAGGTGCGCACGGGCATCGGCCGTATAGGGCACGAACAGCGTGGAGTCGAGCGTCTTGTCGAGCTCGCTGTCCGCGGCCATCTGCGGCAGGAAGTGACGACCGTCGGCACCCGGGATATGGGCACCGAACTCGCAGGTCGCGCTCGCCAGCACGGGCGACAGATCGAGCAGGTTGGCCTTACGGTTGCCCGGGACCTCAATCTGGCGCAAGCACTCGGGATGGCCGACCATCTCGTCGACGGTGCGGAAGCCCAGGCTCGCCATGACCTCGCGCAGTTGCTCGGCAACAAAGAGCATAAAGTGCTCGACGTGCTCGGGCTTGCCGCGGAAGCCGCGACGCAGGCGGCAGTTTTGCGTGGCGATGCCGGCGGGGCAGGTATCCTGCTGGCAGTCGCGCTGCATGAGGCAGCCCATCGAGATGAGCGGCATGGTCGCAAAGCCAAACTCCTCGGCGCCCAGCAGGCAGGCAACGGCGACATCGGTACCGTCCATGAGCTTGCCGTCGGCCTCGAGCACCACGCGCGAGCGCAGGCCGTTTTGCAGCAGCGTCTGTTGAGCCTCGGCAAGGCCAAGCTCCAGCGGCAGACCGGCGTGCCAGATCGAATCGCGAGCAGCGGCACCCGAGCCGCCATTGTGACCGCTGATCAAGATCTTGTCGGCAGCGCCCTTGGCCACACCGGTGGCGATGGTGCCGACGCCGGCCTCGCTGACCAGCTTGACCGACACGCGCGCGCCAGGATTGGCGTTCTTAAGGTCAAAGATGAGCTCGGCCAGGTCTTCGATGGAGTAGATGTCGTGATGCGGCGGAGGCGAGATCAGGCCGATGCCGGGCGTGGACTGACGGACCTCGGCAATCCAGGGGTAGACCTTCTTGCCGGGCAGGTGGCCACCCTCGCCGGGCTTGGCGCCCTGGGCCATCTTGATCTGAATCTCGAAGGCGCTGCACAGGTAGCGGCTCGTCACGCCAAAGCGCGCACTTGCCACCTGCTTGATCGCGGAGTTCTTGGAATCACCGTTAGCCAGCGGGGTCTCGCGACGCGGATCCTCACCGCCCTCGCCGGAGTTGGAACGGCCGTGCAGGCGGTTCATGGCGATGGCCATGCACTCGTGTGCTTCCTTGCTGATGGAGCCGTACGACATGGCGCCGGTGTTAAAGCGGCGGACGATGTTGAGCGCGGGCTCGACCTCGTCGAGCGAAACCGGCGTGCGGCCGCTGGCATCAAAGTCGAGCAAGTCGCGCAGACGCACGGCACGGCCGGTGCGGTGCAGGCGGGCGCTGTACTCCTTAAAGGTGTCGTAGCTGTCCTCACGGCAGGCGGTCTGCAGCAGGTAGACGGCCTGGGGGTCGATGAGGTGTTCCTCGCCGCCGAGCGGGCGCCACTTGGTCAGGCCCAGCGTGGGCAGCTGATCGGGAGCCGGGCTTTTAAGGATGGCGAGCGCAGCGTCATAGCGCTCGTTTTGCTCGCACTCAACGTCCTCGACACCCATACCGCCCACACGGCTCACCGTGCCGGCGAAGTACGCGTTGACGAACTCCGGAGTAAAGCCGACGGCCTCGAAAATCTGCGCGGAGTGATAGCTC
>DXZV01000027.1:0-1094 GCA_019419485.1 Collinsella sp. | reverse complement strand
GCACCGTGGAGATACCCATCTTGGACATGATGGAGACGATACCCGCCGTCGCGGCCTTGTTGTAGTTGTCGATGCCCTGCTCGGCCGTCACGTCCAGGTCGCCGCGTGCTGCCAAGTCGCGGATGCACGCATGCGCATTGTACGGATAGATGCCGCTTGCGGAGTAGCCCACCAGCGCCGCAAAGTCGTGCGGGGACACGGCGTCGCCGCACTCCACCACGATGTCGGCAAAGGTACGCACGCCGGCGCGGATCAGGTGATTGTGCACGCAGCCCACGGCGAGCAGCGACGGCACGGGCACCTCGCCCGCAGCGGCACGATCGCTCAACACCACAATATTCACGCCGTCGCGGACCGCAGCCTCAACGTCCTCTGCAAGCTGCTTGAGCGCAGCCTGCAGCGCGCCCTCGCCGGCGTCGCGGCGGTAGACGGCACGGAAACGGCGGGTCTTAAAGCCCACGCGGTCGATGGCGCAGATGCGGTCGAACTCCTCCTCGCTCAACAGCGGACGCTCCAGGCGCACCAGCTGGCAGGCCGTACGGGAGTCCTCGAGCAGGTTGCCGTGGTTGCCCAGGTAGAGCGTGGTCGAGGTGACCATATGCTCGCGAAGGGCATCGATCGGCGGGTTCGTGACCTGAGCGAACAGCTGATAGAAGTAGTCGAAGAACGAACGCGTCTTCTTGGACAGACAAGCCAGCGGCGCGTCGATGCCCATCGAGGCAAGCGGCGCCTTGCCCTGCTGGGCCATGGGACGCACGACCTCGTCAACATCATCCCAGTGATACCCGAGCTTAGCCATGCGCACGGCGGCGGGCACCTCGGCGTCCTCGGCGGGCGTTGCCGCGGCAGGCCTATCGAGCGCGTCGACCGTCAACGTCTCCTCGGCAATCCAATCACAGTAGGGCTTTTCCTTGGCGTATCGGGCGCGCAGCTCGTCGTTGTAGATGACGCGCCCGCGGGCAAAATCGACCTCGAGCATCTGGCCCGGCCCCAGACAGCCACTCGTCAGGATGTTCTCGGGGCTCACCTCGATGGTGCCCACTTCGCTTGCCAGCATAAAGCGGCCATCGCGCGTCACGTAGTAGCGGGCGGGG
>DXZV01000269.1 GCA_019419485.1 Collinsella sp. | reverse complement strand
GTCTGGCACTGGCATGGCGATGTCTCGCAGTCGCACAAGGCCAAGCTCATTAAAAAGCCGAGCGGCATCTTGCAGATTACGCCCGAATCGCTCGAGGCGCTCCTGATCCATAAGCACATGGCTATCCCGCGCATGTTTTGCGACCTGCGCTATGTGGTTATCGACGAGGTCCATTCGCTTATGCGCGGCGACCGCGGCGGGCAGACGCTCTGCCTTATTGAACGCCTGTCGCGCATGGCAGGCGTACAGCCCCGCCGCATTGGCCTTTCGGCTACCATCGGCGACCCCGAGCGCACGGGCGCCTTTCTCTCGCAGGGAACGGGACGCGACTGCGTTATCCCCCGTTTTGAGGAACCGCGTCGCGTGTGGCGTATCTCCATGGAGCACTTCTACAACTCGGGCCCCCAGGCGCAGCAGCGAGGATTCGAGAGTGCAGGTCCCCAAGAGGCCGAGGTGCTTGCGTGCGAGCGTATTGAGACGGCGGCGCCCGCGGCACTGCCCGCCGGCACCCAAGACAGACGTCACAGCGGACAGCTCACGCAGGAGGAGCGCCGTCAGCGTCGCGAACAGGCACGGGGCAAGGCTACCTCCAGGGATCATCGCGCTTCCTCGGCCCCCGAGGGCGAAGTCGATATCCCGCGGGCGACCGAGCAGGCGCTTCTCAACCCCACCGACACGGCACCAGACAACGCCGATCCCGGTATGGGCTATATCTTTGAACATACGCGCGGCCGCAAGTGTCTGGTCTTTGCCAACTCGCGCGAGGAGGCAGAGGCCGTGTGCTCCATGTTGCGCAGCTACTGTGAAAACCGGCACGAGCCAGACCGCTTTCTCATCCACCACGGCAACCTCTCGGCATCGCTGCGCGAGACGGCCGAGGAACTCATGCGCGATGAGGAGCAGGCACAGACAACCGTCACCACCTCTACGCTGGAACTCGGTATTGATATCGGCCGTCTGGAGCGTGCGTTCCAGATCGATGCGCCGTTTACCGTCAGCTCCTTTTTGCAGCGAATGGGCCGCACGGGACGTCGCGACCTTCCACCCGAGATGTGGTTTGTCATGCGCGAGGAAGAACCCGAGCCGCGCACGATGATGCCCGAAACGATACCTTGGAAACTCCTGCAGGGTATCGCACTCGTACAACTCTATCGCGAAGAAAAGTGGGTCGAGCCACCCGAGCTCGATCGACTCCCCTACAGCTTGCTCTACCACCAGACTATGTCGACGCTTGCCAGCACCGGCGAACTCACACCGGCTGAGCTTGCCCAGCGCGTGCTCACGCTCAGCTATTTCCACCGCGTCTCGGCCGATGACTATCGCGTACTGCTGCGCCACCTCATCAAGATCGACCACGTCCAGGTCACCGAGGGCGGTGGGCTCATCGTGGGTCTCGCGGGCGAGCGCATCATCAACAACTTTAAGTTCTACGCTGTGTTCCAGGAGAACGAGGAGTTCACCGTCCGCAGCGAGTCGGCCGAGCTGGGCACAATCGTCAATCCCCCACCGCCCGGTGAGCGCATCGCCATCGCAGGCCATTGCTGGATTGTCGAGGAAGTGGACTGGAAGCGCCATACCGTCTTTGCCACGAAGGTCAAGGGTCGTGTGCCGGCCTACTTTGGCGACTGCCCCGGTGACATCAACACACACGTACTCGAGCGTATGCGCAAGGCGCTCAACGAGCACGCGGCATATCCGTATCTCATGGGCAACGCACGGGCGCGCCTTGCACAGGCTCGTCATACCGCCGAGATTTCGGGCGCGGGAACCAAACCGCTCATTAACCTGGGCGGCGACACCTGGGTACTCTTCCCCTGGCTGGGCAGCTATGC
>DXZV01000268.1:1609-1856 GCA_019419485.1 Collinsella sp. | reverse complement strand
GGTGCCCCAGCGCTCTCGCCAGCGCAGGCTCAATGATAAGCACTTCAACGCCATTAAAAAGGCCAACCGTCGCAAACCGGGCAGCGACGAATGATCTCCTCATAAGTTGCGGTGAAATAGGGATTGTTTTCCGGCTTTACCTGCATAAACAGTCCCTATTTCACCGCAACTTAGGGATGGCTAGTGGGTGGGGTGCCAGACGTGGAGGGCGCCGCCGAGGACGTCGACCTCGATGCGCGAGGCGACA
>DXZV01000268.1:0-1599 GCA_019419485.1 Collinsella sp. | reverse complement strand
CCGGCGGCAGCTTGGTATGGTGGCCGTCCTTGGCCGAAAGAAACATAGGCAGGGCAATCGCGCGAGGGACGGGGCCGCATGCGTAGCAGACGTCGAGCATGCCGTCGCAGGGGTCGGCATCGGGGCAGATGCGATAGCCCGAGCCATACGTGGGGCCCAGCTGAATCGCCATGATGATCGCCCTTACGCGCTCGGCGGGCACCCCGTCAAAGCTGACTGTCATGGGGTAGTTGCGGTAGCGCAGACCAAACTGCTCCAGACCCGAGAGGGTGTAGAGCGGAGCGCCAGCGAGGCCCGTCTTTTTGCGCAGCTCGGTGGTGCCCAGGCCGATGGCGGCATCGATGCCGACCGAAAGCGTTTGGTCGTAGTACTCAACGGTAGCCTCGCCGCTGCCGTTTGCGGGGTTCCATGAGCGAATGCGTCCGATATCCTGGCGCTGCAGCTCGCAGGTGAGCAGCGCGCCAAAATCCTTGCCGGAGAAATCGTCGATACCGAGGGTCTGGGCAAAATCGTTGCCGGAGCCTACGGGTAGGACGGCAAGGGCGGGACGGACCGCCTCATCCTGCTTCATGAGTCCATTGGCGACCTCGTGGATCACGCCGTCGCCGCCAAGGGCGATAACGGTGCGATAGCCCTGAGCCTGCGCGGCAAGCTCCTTGGCATGTCCCATGCGCTCAGTCAGCACCAGGTCAAACTGGGATGAGCGCGCGGTCATGTCCAAAAAGCGCTGCAGGCGCTCAGCGACCTCGCGCGCCGCACCCGACTGGGCGGCAGGGTTGGCGATTATGAGCGTGCGACCAAAATCAGTTGCGTGCATGGAGCGACTCCTGGCGTATGACGTGACGGTGCGGTCGCGCTCAGGTCGAATTGCCCCCGATTGTGGCTGCACGGCGAATACTAACGTCTACTCTATCAGGTCGTTGTGGCGCTCGATAGCATCCGCTACCGTACCGCCCTCATCCACAATAAGCGAACGGCGTTTAGGCGAGACAATGCGCTGCGCGGGATATACGCCGCGGTGGCCGCCGACAAGATAGCTGATAAACGCCACGATCACGAAGAAGCCGGCTGCCGTGCCGTGGAACAGGTCGATGGCCATCATACAGGTGGTGATGGGCACGTTAAGGCCGGCGCAGAAAACACCGAGCATGCCCAGCGCCGCCAGAAAGCTGGGGTCGATACCGACGAGGCAACCGATCCAGCCGCCGAGCGCCGCGCCGATGCCAAACAGGGGCGTGACCTCGCCGCCTTGGAAGCCCGCGCCCAGGGTAAGCGCCGTCACCACGAGCTTGATGGCTGCGTCGGCAAGGGTCGTGTTACCGGCGAACCCGGCGCCCGAGAGCCAGGTGGCAAGGCCGGCATACTTCCAGGCGTCGAGCATCGCGTATGCCGCGAGCACCACGAGCGCGCCCACGAGTGCGCGAGCAAGGTAGTTGGTGATAAAGCGACCGTACAGGCTTTTGACGGTTCGAACCGACCAGGCAAAGAGGCGTGCCGTCAGACCGAAGATAATGGCGCTGATAACAACGATGGCAACCGTCCGTGGTGTCATGTTAGGAACGCTGGCGATGACATTCGCCTCGTACTCGGTACCTAGGG
>DXZV01000267.1 GCA_019419485.1 Collinsella sp. | reverse complement strand
GATCGGGAATCAGTTGAGTTCGATCGTTTTGCGACATCGTATGCATATCCTTCGGATTTCGCCTTGCGGCTCATCGTGTTTTTACTGGGCTTGCATTATAGCGATTGCCCTGCTGTTTGTGGTACGGAAACGGTGGCATTCGAAAGAGCTGGGACAAATGTCCCACCTTTGAGTCGTTCTTAGTCGCTATCCGCACACACCGCATTTTGCACAGGCCGAAAGTGCGGCCGGAGCCTGCGCGATGCCGCCCTTTGCCGTCTCGCGCAGCGTGGCTGGCAACGCGTGGCCCACCGAGAGCATTACATGTGCCATCTGGTCAAACGGCACCAAGCTCTTAATGCCTGCGAGGGCGAGTTGTGCCGAGCTAAAGGCCGCTGCTACGCCGATGGCGTTGCGGTTTTGGCAGGGCACCTCCACGAGGCCACCGACGGGGTCACAAACGAGGCCCAGCAGGTTACTCAGCGCGATGGAACTGGCGTCGAGCGCCTGCTCGGGCGTGCCGCCGAGCATCTGCACCAGCGCGGCGGCTGCCATGGCGGCGGCGCTTCCCACCTCGGCCTGGCATCCGCCCTCGGCGCCGGCGACGCAGGCGCTCGTGGTGAGGTTGAGGCCGATGGCGGCTGCGCAGTAGAGCGCGTCCATGACCTGCTCGTCGTCGAGCTGCAGGCGATCGGCGAGTGCAAGCACGCAGCCGGGCACAACACCCGCTGAGCCTGCCGTGGGGGCGGCGACGATCACTCCCATCGTGGCGGAGCGCTCGAGTACGGCCATCGCGCGGGCCACGGCTTCGGTCTGAACGGGGCCCATCAGGCTTGCACTCAAATCGTTGCGGCCGGTGGCTTCGACAAGCTTGGCCTCGCCGCCGATAAGCCCGCCGAGCGAACGCTGCGGATTGGCGATGGGGGCTGTGGTCTCCTCGCGCATGACGTCGAGCACGCGGCGCATGGCGGCGACGGCGTGCGCCTCACCGGTCAGGCGCGCCTCTCGCACGGCCATAACGGCGCCAATGCTGAGCCCCAGTTCCTCGCACGCATCGAGCAGCTGCTCGCCGTCGTCGAAGATTTCCTTGGCCGAGACGCCGGGGGAGAGCGACGAGGCAGAACCGGGGAGCTCGATAAAGGTCGCGTAATCGACATTGTCGAGCTTGCGGAGCATGGGGACGACGGTGTCGTCGGGCGCACCGTCGGTCTCAAAGACGGAGTAAGCCTGGCCGCCCACTTCGGTGCGGTAGGTGCGGCAGAAGGCGATGTTCACGTGTGCGTAGGCGAGCAGGTTGGTGAGCGCGGCGAGTACACCGGGGACGTCCTTGTGTGCCACGAAGAGCGTGGAATACATACCTGAGATGTCGACGCCGACGCCGTTAATGCGGCTGATGCGCATCTTGCCACCGCCCAGGCTCTCGCCGCGGACCTGTGCCGTGGCGCCCGTGTCGTCGACCATGTCGATGTCGACGGTATTGGGGTGGATGGAGGCGTCGTCGCCCTTGATGCCAAAGTGATATTCTAGGCCCTGCTCGCGCGCGAGGTCGAAGGCCTGCTTGATGTTCTCGTCATCGGTGTCGAGGCCCAGGATGCCCGCGACGAGCGCACGGTCGGTGCCGTGGCCGCGGTAGGTGTGGGCGAAGGAGTTCCACAGGCCAAAGGTGACCTTGGTAATGCGGCCTTCTAGCAGGCTGGCGGCAACTTGGGCGCAGCGCAGGGCGCCGGCGGTGTGCGATGAGCTGGGGCCGACCATGACGGGGCCCAAGATCTCGAATGCCGAGGTCGTAGCTAGTGTTTGCGGCTTGCCTGCCATGGGTGCTCCTTTTCTATCCCGTCGTTCCGAGGGCTTTGGTATTTGGTCGCCTGCTCTACAGTCC
>DXZV01000266.1:1102-1881 GCA_019419485.1 Collinsella sp. | reverse complement strand
GGTAGACCTTCACCTGCAGACGGCGACGGGTGGAAAGCGTGGTGCAACCGCCGGTCTCGCGCATCTCGGCCAGGACGGCATCATAGTCGGCCGGGTCGGAGATGACGGTAACGCTCGCAGCGTTCTTAGCGGCGGAGCGCAGCATGGAGGGACCGCCAATGTCGATGTGCTCGATGGCGTCCGCAAAGGTGACCTCGGGGTTGGCGACGGTCTTCTCGAACTCGTACAGGTTGACGACGACCAAGTCGATCAGCTTAATGCCGTGCTGAGCGGCCTCCTGCATGTGCTGCTCGGAATCGCGGCGGGCCAGCAGCGCGCCGTGAACCTTGGGGTGCAGGGTCTTAACGCGGCCGTCCATCATCTCGGGATAGCCCGTGAACTCCTCGATGGGGGTTACGGGAACGCCCGCGTCCTCGATGGCACGAGCCGTGCCGCCCGTAGAGATGATCTCGACGCCAAAGTCATCGACCAGCGTCCGTGCGAAATCGACGACACCCGTTTTATCGGTAACCGAGATCAACGCGCGTGCGATCTTCACATCAGATCCCATGCAGTCCTCCTGTCTGGTACGCCGCCGTGCTCTGTGAGTCGGTGATACGTCGATCTGCAGCGCTCGCGCAGCGGCATTGAAAATACTGATTCAATGTAGCGCATCGAGCGCATCGATGCACCCCGCAACGGGCGCATGTGCAGAAAAAGTTTGCTCGCGGAGGGGATGGGCACGGTGAGTTCATGGAACACAGGGGCACCATAATTAGATGCCAATGGCGTGGTAGAAC
>DXZV01000266.1:0-1092 GCA_019419485.1 Collinsella sp. | reverse complement strand
TGGTAGAACTGTGCTCGATATGCATCCGCAAAAGAAAGAGGCACCATGGTCTCGCGGGTTCTCTACCGACCGTTTGATACCGAAGACTTCGACACCATCGCGCTGATTCTGCAGCAGCTTTGGCATAACAATTCGGATAACGATGAGTACAACCGCCTTGAGGCCGCGTGCGACCTTGCCTACTGCCTTTCGTCGTCGACGTTTTCGCAGGTTGCCGTCATCGACGGCCAGGCGCGCGGCATTGCGCTCGCGCGTGCGGGGCAAAGCTCCGGCGCCACCGTCAATGAACATTGGATGGATACCGAGCGCGCGCTGCTATCACAGATGCGTGAGCTGGAGCCCGATGCCTGCGCCGAGTATCTCTCGTTTGTGCGCGCAACCATCCGAACCAACAACCGCCTGCTCGAGAGCAGCCCGTTGCCGCACGACAACGAAGTCACGCTGCTCGCCGTCGATCCCGATGTCCACGGCCTGGGTGTAGGCTCAGTGTTGCTCGATGCCGCGGTCTCGTACCTGTCCTCGCGCGGGGCGACAAGGGCGCACCTGTACACCGACTCCAACTGCTCGTGGAAGTTCTACGAGTTGCACGGCTTTAAGCGCACGGCCACGCACCGCGCCAACCGCGAAGAGCGTCGTCACGACATGCCGCGCGAAAGCTTTCTCTACGAACTCGACCTAACAGCCTAGCCCAAGCAGCCACACCTAGTCATTTAAGAACGTCCCCAATGACTGATCCCCAACAACTAGTCATTTAAGTCTGTCCCTAATGAGTGGCCTAGGGGGTTTGTAGATAGCCGTGGTCAAAATACATCAAATATGAGTACTGTTACCTTTTTAGTAGCAGCGATTCGGGGCATTTTTGATGCTTATAGGCATGACGACCAGCTGCACGAGCTGACGTAACTCCCCAAATGTTCAATAAAATGGGCTCCTAACGAGAAGTACTCTCATTAGGAGCCCATTATTATGTGCAAACATATGTGACCAACGCAGCAACAGTACTCATATTTGGCATTTTTTGTCCACTGCCCCTTGCGCGACGGTGGCGCGCGCAGACGTGGTGTAAGAGCGTCCCGAGGTCCGTCGCTGCAA
>DXZV01000265.1 GCA_019419485.1 Collinsella sp. | reverse complement strand
CCTATCTCCGCGCGCTGCTCGAGCACAACGCAGTACAGGCGGAATCGGCGGTAGTGCAATCGGAGCAGAGCGAGGACATGCTCGTCGATACCATCAACGAGGCGCTCTTTGACCTGGTGGGCGACACCGTAATTGAATTTAGCGCGGCAGGGCCGCAGATTATCGAGGACTATGAAGCAGACGTGAGAGGATACCTAGACCATGAGTGATACCGCATCCGCAGCACCTCGCGTGCCCAAGCGCGTCGCTGCCGTCATTCTCAACTCGCTCAAGGGCGGCGTGGTCCCGCGCATCGGCCTTCCTTACATCACCGTAGGACGCGAGGTCGAGATCCGCGCCCTGCTCACCGATCTGAGTCTCATCGCCGACGGTGGCGCGAGCTTCCGCTTTCTGGTCGGTCGTTACGGCGCCGGCAAGAGCTTTTTGCTCCAGACTATCCGCACGCACGCCATGGGCGAGGGATTCGTCGTCGCTGATGCCGACCTGTCGCCCGAGCGCCGCCTGCAGGGCGGTCAGGGACAGGGCCTTGCCACCTACCGCGAGCTCATCCGCAATATATCGACCAAGACGCGCCCCGAGGGCGGTGCGCTCAACCTTATTCTGGATCGCTGGGTCGCCTCGTGTGCCGACGTCGACGAGTCGGTCGTCAATGCCCAACTGGCCCCGCTCGAGGAGATGGTCCACGGCTTCGACTTCACCCGCATGCTCCGCCGCTATCGCATGGCCGCATCCGGGGGCGACGAAGAGACCATGAGCCGCGTGACCAAATGGATTCGCGGCGAATACCGCACCAAGAGCGAGGCACGCGCCGAGCTGGGCTCCTCGACCATCATCAGCGATGACGACTGGTACGACTACGTTAAGCTCATTGCGCGCTTTTTGGTTTGCAGTGGCTACAAAGGCATGCTGGTGCTCATCGACGAGCTCGTGAATCTGTATAAGATTCCCAACGCCATCACGCGCCAATACAACTACGAGAAGATCCTGACTATGTACAACGACACGCTCCAGGGCAAGGCGCAGTACCTGGGCATGATCATGGGCGGCACGCCAACCTCCATCGAAGACCGCCGCCGCGGCGTGTTCTCCTACGAGGCCCTGCGCAGCCGACTCGCTCAGGGCCGCTTTGCGCGCGAAGACCTTAAGGACATGCTCGCGCCCATCATCCGCCTGCAGCCACTCACCTACGAGGAGCTACTGGTGCTCATCGAAAAACTCATGCAGATCCATGCCGGCTACTTTGGCTGGACGCCCACGCTTGCCGAGAACGACTTGGTGGACTTCCTCAAGATCGAGTTCGGTCGTGTGGGAGCCGACACGCATCTGACGCCGCGTGAAGTCATTCGTGACTTTATCGAGTTGCTCGACATCCTATGCCAAAACCCCGATGCAAATGTGGCCGAGCTGCTGCAAAGCGTCGGCGGCGACGCGCTGGCGCCGGCAGCCGCAACAGGCGACACCGGCACCGCAGGCGGCGACCGCAACTTCGCCGAGTTCACCATCTAACCTGCCAAAAAGGGACAGGTTTATTTTGGTAGGTTTTATCTGGGCAAACGTTGAGGCAGCAATGCAGCAAACCGTTGTCCGCCGCGTTGAGAGGTTCTGTTTTGAGAGGAGGGCCCGTGAACGCCTTTGACCGCTACGCCCCGTTTATCCAAGACTTCATCTACTCCCACGATTGGGAGAGCCTGCGCTCTATCCAGGTTGCAGCGGCCGACGCCATCTTTAACACGCAAGACAATGTGCTCCTAACGGCGTCTACGGCTTCCGGCAAAACCGAGGCAGCCTTCTTTCCCATCCTGACCGAGTTTTGGGAGAACCCGCCCGCAAGCATAGGCGCCCTCTACATTGGCCCTCTCAAGGCGCTCATCAATGATCAGTTCG
>DXZV01000264.1 GCA_019419485.1 Collinsella sp. | reverse complement strand
TTGCAGCGACGGACCTCGGGACGCTCTTACACCACGTCTGCGCGCGCCACCGTCGAAATGGCGATGAATGTACGATTTTGATCCAATTGCTAGTCCTTATAATGGACATATGTTGCGTAACTTAAGCAAATATTATCTTCTGATATGTTGTAAGCAAGGTAGCAGTACTCATTTTTGACATTTTCTGGCCACGGCCTTTGTGACAGACGTGCTGGCGGGTTCGAATCCCATGCACTGGGCACAAAAAAGAAAGGCTCCCATCGCTGGGAGCCTTATCAGTCTAGTGGTGGGCGATGAGGGATTCGAACCCCCAGCCTTGTGCGTGTAAAGCACCTGCGCTAACCGTTGCGCCAATCGCCCGTGCGGAGAGAGTATAGCAAAACAATCGCCTCATTCATCTCATATCCATTAAAGGTAACCGGCGCGTGTCGGCGCGGAGCTGATTCAGTTGAGATTGCCTGAACATTCCGCCCCTCTTTACGCCCTCGGGTATACTCAAAAGCTACTGATTCGATTTGATGCCCAGCAACAGCAGAGGGGATAGTATATGTGCGGTTTTGTCGGTTTTGTCGGTGGGACGGATAACCAATCCGAGGTGCTCACCAAGATGATGGACCGCATCGTCCATCGCGGTCCCGACATGGGCGGTCAGTTTATCGACGGCCGCGTTGCCCTCGGCTTCCGCCGCTTGTCGATCCTCGACCTGACCGAGGCCGGCGCTCAGCCCATGGCCAATGAGGACGGCAGCGTCGTTATCGTCTTCAACGGCGAGATCTACAACTTCCAGGAGCTTCGCTCCGAGCTCGAGGCCAAGGGCTACCAGTTCCACTGCGGCGCCGACACCGAGAGCCTCCTGCACGGCTACGAGGAGTGGGGCGAGGCGGTACTCGATCGCTTGCGCGGTATGTACGCCTTCGTCATCTGGGACAAGAAGAAGAACAAGCTTTTTGGCGCCCGCGATATCTTTGGCATCAAGCCGCTCTACTACTATCCCATGGCCGATGCGGGCGACGGCGCTCCGGGCGTGCTCTTTGGTTCCGAGATCAAGAGCTTCCTGGACTACCCGCACTTCCACAAGGCGGTCAACAAAAAGGCCCTGCGTCCGTACATGACGCTGCAGTATTCGGCGACTGAGGAGACCTTCTTCGAGGGTGTCTACAAGCTGCCGCCGGCGCACTACTTTACCGTCGATATCCCGACCGGCAAGATGAACATCGAGCGCTACTGGGATTGCGATTACTCTGCCGTCGAGAAGCCGTTCGAGGAGTACGTCGACGAGCTGGACGAGGTCGTGCACGAGAGCGTCGAGGCCCATCGCATCGCCGACGTCAAGGTCGCGTCGTTCCTCTCCGGCGGCGTCGACTCCAGCTACATCGCCGCTTGCCTCATGCCCGACAAGACCTTCTCGGTGGGCTTCGATTACAAGAATTTCAACGAGACTAACTACGCCAAGGAACTTTCCGACAAGCTTGGCGTCGAGAATGTTCGCAAGATGATCACCGCCGACGAGTTCTTTGGCGCACTCGAGGACATTCAGTATCACATGGACGAGCCACAGTCCAACCTGTCGTCTGTGCCGTTGTGGTTCTTGGCCGAGATGGCCCGCAAGGACGTCACCGTCGTGCTTTCGGGCGAAGGTGCCGACGAGCTCTTTGGCGGCTACGCCTACTACGAGGACACGGTCCCGGTCCGCAAGTACAAAAAGATGGTGCCGCTGCCCATCCGTCGCGCGCTCGGTAACCTGGCGTTGCATATGCCGTACTTCAAGGGACATAACTTCCTGGTCAAGGGTGCCGAGATCCCCGAGAAGTCGTTCCTGGGACAGGCTCTGGTATGGCCGGAGCGCGAGGTCGACGGCGTGCTCAAGCCCGAGTACAACACCGGCGATGGCGCCTTCGAGCTTGCCGCCCCCATC
>DXZV01000263.1 GCA_019419485.1 Collinsella sp. | reverse complement strand
GATCGAGCGCGACGTACAAAGATCAACACAGCGGGTGCCCCGTCGCGCTCGATCGTGTATCCAAACATGGGAAGCCCCGGCGTCAGCTCGCGGTTCACCCACAGGTTCGAACGACCCCCGTCGCCCAAAAGAGGTGCAAGCTGCTCAAGCGTGAGCGAGCGCGCGGCATCTTCGGCAATCGCGGGACTTGCTGCCACCAGGCGTGCAAATGCCCCGCCCGAAACATGGTAGATCGCCACCGAATCGTTCTCGAGGATCTCGCCCAAAAGCTCGCAGCACTTGCGATAGATGTCGCGTGGGTTGAATACGTCGAGCTCCTGCGTCACGGCAAAGATCTTGCCAAAGCTGTCGTGGCGACCCACGATCTGGCGCCTGTACGCGCGCTTGTCCTCGATCGCGTCGTGGTAGAGCTGCGTAAGGAACGTATTGCGGTTGCGCACGAGCTCGTTTTGATCGCGCTCCGCCCTAATGGCTTCGCTGTTGCGCAGCTGCACATAGCCGCACACGGCACCCACAACAAAGTACGCAATAAACGGCAGCCAGTTAGACGGCTCGTAAAAGAGACCCTGGAAGGTATAGCCATACTGGGTAAAGTAGCTCGCGGCCAAACCCACCGACGCCAGCAGCGCCGCAACCAGGCCAAAATCGAGCCCATACAGCGTGCCGATCAGTACCACGTACAGCAGGCGGTAGTCGAGCACGTTAAGCTGAGCAGACTGCGAAAACACCAGCTCCAGGCCCTCAAAGAGCACCCAGGCCAGCGCGGTCTCCAGGCATTTGATGGGCAGTGTCCGCCCGCGCATGCGGTCGATGGCGGCACGCAGCGGATGGCGCTTGCCCGCGAGGGTCTGCTCCCAGCGGGCGTGTATGGTCGAAAGATCGCGCAGCACGTCATAGCGCTGGAACCACCCGTAGCGCGTGCGGACGGTATCGCTCGGAGCAATGGAGACGACGGCGTCCCCGTCGTAGGTAATGTCGAGCCCCGGGAACAAGCCCTTGAGCGCCTCGCCCAGGTCTCCCACGGTGTGGGCAAAGCTATCCGGAACCTCGAGTTCCTCGAATGTGGCATCCCAGCTGTCGAAGATGCGCCGCACCAGAACGGCCAGCTCCTCGGCGCAGAGGGCACCGAGCGGTGAGTCCGCCCCAGCCCTCATGACAGCAGAGCCTTGCGAGCACGCCTCGAACAGCGGGGTCAAAATCGGGTCTTCCAGCGTGGGCGAGGCGGTGTACAGATACGGCACGCGCAAGATCTTGGCCTGAATGCCGTCGCGGACCGCATAGTAGCGGCACAGGTCGTTGGCCGCACGGGCAATGATGCCCTTGCCGTTTTGCCCCGCAGCGTCCACCGCACCGTCCGCTCCCATGGGACCAGTCACAAACAGCAGCTGAATCTGGCGACCCATGCAAGCTCGAAAGACGGAGCGCAGCAGCTCGATGTCGCCAACGGCCTCGGTATGCGGCGTGAGATAGGTAGAGAGGTAGACCACACGGTCGAATTCGTAAGCCTGGTCCAGGTGCTGCAGCAGCTCTTTCCAAGACGCATGGAGCGACGACCCGTCGCGGCGCGCCTCGTTGGCCGCCACGACCTGAACATGGTCACCGGGAAACGCCTTGGCACAAAAGTCGTCATCGACATACACGGTATTGCCAACAACCAGCACTTCCACCGTGCGCTCCCCCTCCCCAAATTTAGCTTTTGCCATGGTAAACATACATATTGTACGCTGTCAATGTAGGCCAAAGGCAACTTTAAAGCTGTTTTAAGAACTTTTTCAGACGGGAAGCGACTCGCGCCTGAGCCAGAGAGCCCTACACGTGCCGCTGCACGGCGGAGAAAGGCGAATCCACTACCCCTCAGGCATAATTCCTGAGCAAAATCAAGCAGAGCACACGGCTTCTTGCGCCACTTTAAGACG
>DXZV01000262.1 GCA_019419485.1 Collinsella sp. | reverse complement strand
GCCCTGGGCCAGGCGCTCACCTTCGCCCATAGCAATGGCGTACTCCACCTGGACATTAAGCCCGCCAACGTGCTCATCGACCACTCGGGCAATGTAAAGCTCACCGACTTTGGCATGGCGCGACTGTCGTCCGCCGGTGGCTTTGGCGGCTCGCGCGGCGGCACCATCGGCTACATGCCGCCCGAGCAGCTCGATATCGAGACCGGCACGGTCGACGAACGCGCCGATGTCTTTGCCCTTGCCTGCGTTATCTATGAGGGCTTGTGCGGCAGCGCTCCCTTTATGGCGGCCACGCCCGCCGACTCGCTCGACCGCATCATCGGCGGCGCCACCTATCCCAGCGAGCTGATACCACACTTTCCCCCGGGAGCCGAGAGCGCGCTCATGAGCGCGCTCTCCCCCATGCCGCAGGACCGCCCCAACAGCATCGAGGCATTTTGCGACCAACTCCTTGCCGGTCTGGGCAGCGTGCGCGAGGGCCGTCGCAGTCTGGAGCAAATGGTTGGCGAGCTTTCGGATGACGAGCAGGAGCTCGACGATATCGAGCCGTCGTACTACGAGGACGACGCCATCGAGGTCGACCCCGCGCTCGGCTGGGCGGGCACGCGCTGGAGCCATGCGCGCGACTACACCATGCACGCTATCTCGGCGCTAACGTGCGGCACCTTTAGCTTTTTGCTGATGCAAACGGCCGGGGTCGCGGCGCTTCCCGGCCTGGTCATTGCGGCCATCGCGATCGGAGCGGCGGCTGGCCTGGCCCCCCAAATTGGCTCGGCCATCTCGGCTGTGGGCTTTTTGGTGCTCATGGCCAACGCCACCATGCAGGCGCAGGGCATCCTGTCGATGTTGCCCGTCGCGGTGATCTTTGCCGCTGCCATGTCCGGTTGGTGGATCGCCTGGGGTCGCACCGAGGCTGCCGCGAGCGCCGCACTCACCTGCGCGCTTGCGCTTGGCTGTCTGACCGGCAATACCTTCCTGGCAGCTGGGGTCGCCGCCGGCGTCGCGTCATTTTGGCTCGGCCCGGCAAGCGCCGCCGCGGCAACGGGCATGGGCGCGCTTTTTGCCCGTCTGGCCACGGTCGCGCTTTCAGCCGGAGGCGTGCTGGGGCTCGGCAACGTTGCCGCAGCGCTGGAAGACCCGCTCCTTTGGGCTGCCTTTGCGCTGGTCGCGACAACTGCCGCGGCGTCATCTGCGCTGCTCAATGCCCATGCCAAGCGTGCCGATCAGGGCTCAAACCTTGCCGCCATCGCCGCCATCGCTGTCACCGGCATCGGCTGCGCAGCGGCATCCTGTCTTGCACACCATATGGAAATTGCCAGCCTTGCAGCCGCGGTCGCCGCCAAGGCGGCAGTTGCGGGAACCCTATCCTCTATAATCGTTGGGATATGCCTATATTTGCTCGGATACCAAAGAACCTATACGGAGAGTGATCTTTCGTGAACTTCCTGAACATCTTCGAGGACCACGTGGCCGGCATCTTCGGTGCCACCCGTGCCCCGTTCTCCTTTAAGAAGCTTGCCAAGCAGGCCGCTCGCGACATGGAGGATCAGACTCTGGTGATCAATGGCGTCAACACGGCGCCGGCACTCTATACCATCCTGATCGCCGCCGACGACGATCCCATGCTCGCCCCGTTCTACCCCGAGCTTTCGCGCGAGGTCCGCGAGTTTGTGAAGGCGCAGGCCGAAAAGCGCCGTTATGTCTTTGTCGGCGAGCCCCTCGTGCGCTTTATGATCGATCCGCAGCTGCGCGCCGGCAAGTTCTCGGTCTTTGCCGAGAACGTCGATGCCCCCACGCTCGGCCGCCTGTACGAAGAAGAGCGCGCCTATCAAAACGGTCTGGGCCAAAACAACTCCGCGGCAAGCCGTGCCGCCAGCGCCCCGCGCGCCGGCCAGCAGCAGTTTGCTGCCCCGCAGCCGCAGCGCCCCGCCGCCATGCCCCAGCAGCAGCCGACGCCTCGCGCCGCCGCTCCTGAC
>DXZV01000261.1 GCA_019419485.1 Collinsella sp. | reverse complement strand
GTCGTACACGCCGAGGTCGACGGGCTCGTCGTAGGAGATCGAGCCGCCCTCCGCCCTCGCCGCGGCTATGGCCACGCTCGCCTCGTCGAGCCTGCCGGTGAGCCGCAGGGCCGCCTCCATCGCGCCGACCGCGGCGTCCCATCCGCGCCGGTCGACCTGGTCCCTCATGATCCTCAGGCTGCCCCCTAGGTCCTTTTTGCCGAGGCCGTCCATGTAATCGCGCAGGTCGTCGGGGATGGCCTCGCGCACCCCGCTGTTCCGCCACGCCCCAAGCTTCATCGTCAGCAGGGGCAGCTGGCTCGCGGGGTTCGCCGTGTCCGTGGGCGCGGGCCCGTATTGGCGCTCGTGCTCGCAGACGAGCTCCCCGGACTCCGTGTACACGGTGACGGCGGTGGCGCCCAGCCCGACGATGACCCGCCGGCCGGCGAGCGAGGGGTCGGTCGAGTAGCGGTGCGGGCCTTCGACGCAGACCTTCCCCTGCTTGTCGGCCTTGCAATGCGCGTACCTGACCACCGCGAACGCCGCTTCCGGCAGCCCCGCCATCGCGGCCGAGTCCTCGACGAACAGCTGCTTCTCGTCCTCGCCCTTGAGGTAGTGGGGCTTGGACAGCGAGCAGCATCTGCCCAGCAGCCTCTCGTTGAACGAATCGACGTTGCAGAGCCTCGGGACAGGCACGAACAGGTTCGACCTCACGAACCTGACCTTGCTCTCGACGTTGCCCTTCTCGTGCCCGGAATAGGGGTTGCAGAACGAGAAGGCGAACCCGTAGTGGGCGGCGAACGCGGCGAAGGCCTCGGTGGTCCTGACCTCGTCGCAGACCCTGCGGCCGACGCCGGTGGCGTTGTCGAAGACGATCCTTGTGGGGACGCCGCCCACGTATTCGAAGATCTGCTTGAGCGCCTGGCACACGCACTCGGCGTTCTCGGAGGGGAAGACCTGGGCGAACCCCATGTTGGAGAACGGGAAGGAGAGCACGAAGAAGCTCATCCTGCGCCTTGCGCCGGCGATGGCGAAGTCGGCCTCCCCGAAGTCGGCCTGCGCCTCGCCGGGGCTCCAGACAAGGTCCAGGTAGGATTCGGCGACACCTCTCCTCTGGGCCTTGAGGTCGTGGACGTAGTGCCTGACGGTGGACTCGCTGCAGGCGACGCCGTGCTCGTCGCGAAGGCGCTGCCAGATGCGCCGCGCGGTGTGCCTTTGCTTGCGCCAGCCCCGCTCGTCCTCGTCGAGGTACCCCTCGATGACGGGCCTGTACGCGTCGAGCATCTTCTCTCTGGGCTCCTTCACCGGCATCTGCGGCGAAAGGTCGGGGGCGGCCAGCTTCGCGTACACGGTGTTGCGCGAGACTCCGACTTTTCGCGCGATCTCGGAGATGGACTCGCCGCTTTTGCGCAGCTGCCGTATAGAATAGGTTTGCGACATGCTGATCATACCTTTCTGACCTCCTTGGTTGGTTTCTCTAGGCGAAAACCAAGTTAGTCGATTGAGTTGGTCGGCATGTCTGCCTTTGTGCTCAAATTGATCAAGCCGGTATGTTCATTTTTAAGTTACCACCCACACACTTATTTTGGTTAGGAAGCGATTTCGTGATCGTTACGCTTGTTTTCTTTACGGATATAAGACTGTGTGGCCGCTAAGCCTGCTCCTGGCTTTGACGGCATATTTCCGGCTATCGGTGCTTGACCTTTTTTGGAAACGCTTAGGGCTTTTCCAGATGCTTCTCCGCAATCCGGTTATTCGTCGTTTTGACCTTCGTTTGTATGATATGAAAAGTAATTCTTTACTTCATAAGATGGCTCGCTTTCGTTAATACCGTTCATCGTATAATTCCTACCTTTAGCAGCCTTTGATACGTTTCAATTCTGTTTCGTCTCTCATTTCATCGAAAATGTCCTTGCTTAAACGAATTTGTTTTTGCCTGCTACCGAGCGCAATAGCGCCCACAGATGGTCACTCTATGGGCGGAGAAGTGCATAAAACAG
>DXZV01000260.1:1745-2009 GCA_019419485.1 Collinsella sp. | reverse complement strand
ACGGTGCCTCGCCCGAGGCGGTTGCCGAGTACCATGAGAAGTATGGTCTGGACGACCCCTGGCCGGTGCGCTACGTGCGCTATATGGGCGATTTGATTCATGGCGACATGGGTACCTACGGCGCTGCCCGCAACTCCGTTGCCAAGCGCATCTCCACGGCCCTGCCCGTCACGATGCAGCTGACCTTCATCGGTCTTGCCATCGGTGCGGTCGTTTCGTTTTTGCTCGGCGTCATCGCGGCACTGTATCGCGACAAATGGCCGG
>DXZV01000260.1:0-1735 GCA_019419485.1 Collinsella sp. | reverse complement strand
GACCAAGTGATCCGCGTCTTTTCCATCGCCGGCTTGGCAACCCCGTCGTTCTGGCTTGCCGTTCTGTTGATCCTGCTGTTCTCTTCCTACCTTAAGGTGCTCCCGGCATCGGGTGCTCTGCCTCACTTCACCACGAATCCGGTTGGCTATCTGGGACGTATGATCATGCCCGCTATCGCCTTGGCATTTCCGCTGACGGGCCAGATGACTCGTATCGTGCGTACCGCCATGGTCGAGGAGCTCGACAAGGATTATGTCCGTATGGCTCGCGGCGCCGGCGTTCCCGAGAAGGTCGTCGTCGGCATCAACGTTCTTCGCAATGCGCTGATCACCCCGGTCACCACCCTCGGTCTTAAGATCGGTTACCTCATGGGCGGCGCCGTCGTCATCGAGGTTATCTTCAACCTCCCCGGCATGGGCACCGCGATTCTGCAGGGCGTTCAGGGCAACGAGGCGAACCTGGTTCAGGGCGTCGTCATCGTCGTTGCTCTTGCCTTCATCATCATCAACATCGTGGTTGACATGCTCTACCTGCTCATCAACCCGCGCATCAGGACGGTGTAGATTATGGTAAAGATTCGAGAGAAGCAAACCGAGCAGCTCGAGAAGGCTGCCTCCAAGGGGCTCAAGCTCGGTGGCTGGAAGAAGATGACGCTGTCTTCCAAGATTGCCGCCGTCGTGCTGGTGCTGGTCGCCCTGACTGCGATTCTGGCGCCCCTTCTTGCCCCCTATAGCCCGGTCGAGATCTTTACGGCTCGCCAGGCTCCCGGCAACGGATTTATCTTCGGTACCGACGATAAGGGTCGCGACATTCTGTCGCGTATGCTCTACGGTGGTCGTTACTCGCTGATTATCGGCTTTGGCGCCACTGCCATGGCTCTGGTCTGCGGCTCGGTCGTGGGCGCCCTTGCAGCGGTTTCGCGCAAGGCTGTCTCCGAGACGATCATGCGTATCTTGGACATCATCATGTCCATCCCGGGCATCGCCCTCGCGGCCGTCTTCGTCTCCATCCTGGGTAACTCCGTGCCGTCGATCATCTTCGCCATCGGCTTTATGTACACTCCGCAGATTGCCCGTATCGTGCGCGCCAACATCGTGTCCGAGTACGGCGAGGACTATGTCCGCGCGGTCATCGTTTCCGGCGCCAAGGCTCCGTGGATTTTGATCAAGCATGTTCTGCGTAACTGCATCGCCCCGATCATGGTCTTCACCGTTACCCTGGTCGCCGACGCCATCATCTTCGAGGCGTCGCTGACCTTCATCGGCGCTGGTATCCAGGAGCCCACCGCTACCTGGGGCAACATCCTCGCCGACGCCCGCGGCGGCGTGCTCGCCGGCCGTTGGTGGCAGGCGCTGTTCCCGGGCCTGGCCATCATGATCACCTGCCTGGCGCTCAACATCCTCTCCGAGGGCATTACCGACGCCATGGCCGCTGCTCCCTCCGCTGCCCTGGATCCTACCGATTCCTCCAAGCGTCGCGAGGCCGACCTGCTGGTCTCCGACCCCGTTCGCGCCTACAAGGAGCAGGCTCAGTCCCTCTCCGCTCGCCTTGGCGCCCTGCGCGATGTTGAGCTCAAGCGTGACGATCGCCATGTGCCCGACGAGTCTGTCGAACCGATTCTCTCGGTCCGTGACTTCTGCATCCAGTTTGAGCATCACGGTGATATCAACGTTGTCGACCATGTCAACTTTGACGTCCGTCCTGGTCAGACCATGGGCCTGGTGGGCGAGTCCG
>DXZV01000026.1:8312-16454 GCA_019419485.1 Collinsella sp. | reverse complement strand
CCGCTGCCGTTGCCGAGCCCGAGGCGGTGTCCGCGATCGATCCCGCGGCAGGACTGGACATTTTGGCTCCCGCCGCGCCGGCGCAAGACGTTACGGACGAGTCTGACGACGATTACGTTGAACAGCCGAGGCGCGTGTCTTACGAGAGCGATACTGATTTCTCGGCCGAGATTCCCGCGGCAACGCCCCATGCCGATATTGCATCCGCGTTCTCTTCGATTGGCGCCAGCGCTTCCAACTTCTTTAAGGGTGCGCTTGCAAAGGGCAGGAAATTTGTCGACGATTTCGAGGAGAAGCGCGCTGCCGCGCGCGAGGCTGCCGAGCAGGAGGCTATCGCTCAGCAGCAGGCAGCCGAGGCGGCACGTGAGCGCGCGGCGCAAGAGTTCGAGCAGAACGAGGCTATGCAGTCCGTGCCTGTCGACGCCGCCGAAGCTACAACGTCCTTTGAGGCTCAGCAGCACGTCGATAGCACCATGTCGTTTGATGCCGCGCAGTTCGATTCCACGATAACGTTTGAAAAGCAAGGCACCGCGATTGCCGAGCCCCTTCCTGTTTCCGATGAGCAGGGCGACGCGGCAGACGATGACGAGCCTATTGATGCTGTCGAAATCCAAGATGTCGCCGAGGACGAGCCCGTCGAGGCCAACTCTGACGAAGAGCAATACGCGGCAGCCGATCAAGGTGATTCGACCGAGGTCGAGCAGGAGGAAGTGCCTGCGGTTTCCGAGACTCCCGAGACGGATGAGTCGAGGCCTTACTCCACGCAGATTTTCACCATGCCGACCTCGAGTGGTTCCGGTGCCACGGTTGCCAATGTCGCTCCCACCCAGGACGAAACGGTCGATTCCCTTATGGCCCAGATTTCCTCCCAAGCATCGCCGCGTCCGCAGATGAATGTTCCCGATCCGGCGTCGGCACCGTCGCCTGCACCCTCCTCGTCTCCGTTGGCTTCGGTCCCCGATCCGTCGCTGCCGTCGATGAAGCAGACAAACGTTGCGTCTCGCACGTCGCTGTTCGACCTTCCCGATCCCTCCGCACAGGTCAACGACCCCTTTGCTACCGCTCAGGGTCCCGAACCCACATCGGCACCCGTTGCGCCTCCTATGCCCGTTGCGTCGGGCGCACAGCCGATCGAGACCATTTCGGCTCCCGCCCCTGCGGCACCTAAGTCTCGCAAGCGCGGCCTGGGCGGCCTGTTCGGTCGTAAAAAGAAAAACGAACAGGACAGTATGAGTGACTGGCTGGGCGTCGAAGACGATTACGATGCCAAGAAGTCCGGTCGCGGCATCGGTTCGTGGGATAATTTCGAGGACGATAACGATGGCTGGAAGGGCGGCGCTACGTCTTCCGACGGCGCTTCTTCCGAAGATATGCTCTCGGCTGTCGCCTCTATGGGTGACGATGAGCTGCTCGGTCACGATATCTGGTTTGTGGCAACGGGCGCCTCGGATTGTGATGGCGCCGGTATGAAGGCCTTCTTGGCTTCGCATCGCGATAAGCTCCGCGGCGTATTCTTCATCAATCTTGAATCCGTCGGCGCCGGTAGGCTTTCGGTGGTGACGGTTGAGGGCGAACAGCAGCTGCTCAAGGGCGATCGCCGCATCATGAACCTGGTCAGCAAGGTGTGCAAGTCGTTCCATGTCGATTGTGGCGCGCTCGAGATGCCCTATGCCAAGACCGATGCCTATGCCGCGCTCGAGGCGAGCCGCCGAGCCCTCACCATCGCCGGCGTGGACGGCACGCGTCTGGCTTGCGCTCGTACCGAGGACGACCTGCCCCACAATGTCAATCCGACGAACATTGCCACGGTATCCGAGGTCGTGACCGAGGTTATCCGCCGTTCGTAGACGGAGCTCTAAGGAGTCAACGTGTTTTCGTATATTAAGCGCCATTGGCCTGTCTACGTGATTTTGACCTTAATTGCCATTGCGTTAGGGTTTGGAGCTGCCTACATCGTGGGCGCGAAGGGCTCGACCCCCGCCTCCGCAATCAGCGAAGAGGTGGAGCAAGAACAGAGCACGGGTGCCGATGGGATTCCTGAGTCCGAGCAAGCAATCGTTGATGGTGGATCTTCGTCTGCAGAGTAGATGCGGCGATTTAAATGATTGAAAGCGGGCGAGCCGGGGGACTGGCTTGCCCGCTTTTTCATCGTGCTAGCGCTTCTTTGGGATCGACCTAAGGCGAGCGAACCATAGAGCTGCGGCACCCGAGGTCAGAAGCGCGGTGATGCAAGCGGTGATGGGAACTGATCCTGTTGCCGGTAGGTCCTGCGGTAGGGTACAGCGTTGAATGACACGGTCCTCGTCATGTGACTCAAGTTTATCGCCGCCGCCGTTGCGGCAAAGATCGACGCGCGCGCTGTTGGTGAGTGCGGTTTGGGGCGTATAAGCCGACGTTGCCTGCATGTGCACGACTGCGCCCCGAGCGTCTGTGCCAAGGATTGCTTTGGCATCGTCAAGGTCGTCGTGCTCATCTTTGAGATCATCGCGGGTCCAGGAATCTGCATCGCTTCGAGTCGTAAAGTCGGCGGCTACTGCACCGTATTCAATGCGAATGCCCGTTACGACGGTATTGGATGCAAGGTCGAGTTCTTTCGCCTCGAGTGTGGTGGATTCCGTGGTCGAGACATCCGCCTTCCAGAGGCGCCAGCCGTCGTAATCGACGAGGCGACAGTCCTCACCAAGGCTCTCTTTTACTTCGTCGGACTCAAGCCAAGGATTTTCGTGCCCATCGTCAAGCGTCGCGTTTGCCGGCTCATCGATGTCTGTCGAGTCCAACGGCGTCGTGCGATACCACACGTTGCACAGACCGTTGAGGTCGCCGATGGCGACGGGGGTTTCGATTGAGACGAATCTCGCCGTGCCGTCTTTGGCGCACTCAAGATCATCGGTAATCGTAAACTCATCAACCCAAGTAGCGGAATCGTTTCGAGCATCGATGGTATAGGAGAAAAGCCCATCCGTATTGGTTTGCATCGCGGCGCGGTTTTTTCCATCGCCGTTAGCCAACAGACCCTTCCCGATAGGTTGGACAAGCTCCTGACGCTTGTCGACCTGTCCTTTGATCTCGATGGGCGCATCCTTCATCGAGACGGATTGGACTTCTCCCGTGTCCTTTATTTCAAACGTTATCTCCTCGGCAAGGTCATAGGTCCGCGGAGACATCGTTTCGCGCAACGAGTAGGTGCCGGGTGCAAGATGTTCGATGCGGTGCGGCTTGTCGGATGAGGTCCAGGAGTCTATTTCGGTTTTATCGGGACCAGATAAGGTGAGCTGTGCGCCTTTCACTTCCTGCTCTCCGCTTGCATCGACCTTGGAGATATCAACCTTGGTGTAATCGTCGGATACGTTAAGCCGTGCTTCCACAACGGGTGTTTTCTGGTCGGCATAAGCGAGGTCTACGATATGGGGCGTCCGGTCGAGTAAGAAGCCTGCCGGCGCTTGAGTCTCGACAACCTCGTAGCGTGCGGTGCCAGATCCCAACGGGAGGTCATCCGCGCGTGCTTCTCCAGTTTCATCCGTCGTGACGGTAGCGACAGTCTCACCGTCGAGCGCGGCAATGCTACCGTCGGGGCGCACGATATCACCCGAGGCACGGATCTCAAAGATGGCGCCCGCGAGGCTGCTGCCGTCCACGGCATCGGTTTTAACGATCCTGATGTTTCCGGTCGCGGCGTGGTCATAATACGAGACGATTGCAACGGGCGTTGGGTTTATATCGGCGGGTATGTTTACCTCGATCTCTCCGCCGACAAGATAGGGCTCTTTGGCCGAGGTTTCGCGTACATAATAGGTGCCCGGCACGAGCGATTCGGGCAGTGTGACGGTGCCGGTCGCGTCAGTCGTAAAAGTGTCCATTACGTTATGTGCTGGATACCAGCATGTTTGTGAGACAGGTTTGTGATTGCTGTCGAGGAGTTGGAAGGTGAATCCGGCTAGGGGAACAGAAGCGCCTGTTTGGGCATCGCGTTTTACA
Organism: Collinsella sp.; assembly: GCA_019419485.1. Classification (GTDB taxonomy): domain Bacteria; phylum Actinomycetota; class Coriobacteriia; order Coriobacteriales; family Coriobacteriaceae; genus Collinsella. The sequence continues at coordinate 12,479 of DXZV01000026.1, read as the reverse complement.
ATCTGGAGATGCGTCGACAGAGCGTGGTTGTCCACGATATATTGAAGCTCGGCGCCGTCGGAAATCTGATTGGCCTCGACGGTCCATTCCCCCGCACGTTTAAAACCCTCGGGGACGGTTTCCGGAACCTCACGAACCGTGTAGCCGGCGCGGTCGTATGGGACGGCTCCGTGGACACCGGCTGGTCGCTTGCCTGTGCCGAACCATGCTTCGGGCTGGTCTTTGGTGGAGGCAAAGCCATAGATGTTTGTAGTCAGTGTGCCAACAACCTGCTGAGAGCTGTTACTGACAACCTCAAAGACAACATCTCCTGCCGGCTGCTCCAGGCCGGATTGATCGCTATTGCCGTAGTCCTTGAATTTGGAAATCTCAAGGTCAAACGCAATGGGGATATTGGAAACGCGAGATTCGATCTCGACCACGCCTGAATCGCCGAGTTGGTCGGCTCCAACGGTGTAAGACCAACTGTCACCGGAGGGCAAATAGCCCTCGGGCGCCTTCGATTCATAGATGGTAAAGGTTCCCAGGGGGACATCGGTGAGGGTAGCTCGACCGCTTTCATCGGTCCTGAGAGTTTGTGTCCATCCAGGGGTTGATTGCGATACGCACACGAATTCTGCTCCTGCGAGCGAAGCTCCAACTTGGGGGCCTGCATTCGTTGCGGCGTCGAGCTTTACAATGCGCAAGGTAATGGTGCCGGGTTGTTCATCAATGGTGACGTATCCGCCGTTATTCGTCGTGGTAAAGGCAATGCGATCGTGCAGGGGGATATAACCAGCTGGCGCTGTTGTCTCAACTAGGTAGTATGCCGTGTTGGGTAGGAGTGTTGCCTGCGCTCGACCGTTGCTGTCCATCTGGACGGTGCCGACACGCGCGCCGCTGGCGCTCTCAAAAACATCGAATGTTGCCCCGTCAAACTGATAAGTATTGTTTCCGCTGGTAATGGCAGCGTTTGCAGACTGCTTTTGGAAGGAAACAGAGACCGCCGGCAGTACATAGAGCATGTCTTGACGTTTGCTGCCGCCCGATACGGTTCCTATATAGCGCCGCGCGCGGTGCGGAGCGGCTTTGATGCTTCCTGATTTTGCGCTGTCGTGGAGCCACCGCGCAGCCGCCACGACTTCATTGTCGGCGGTAAAGTGCCCGCTCTTGGTTTTGCCCTGAGCGGTCGTGTAGGAGTAGGTGCCGTCGACATGGGTAGTGCCGTTGAGCATCCATACGGCAAGCTGGGTGGCGGCGCGGGCGCGATCGGGTGAAAGATGGTAACCGCCAAACGACGTGGCGGTAGGATATCCGTGACAAACGATTGCCGCGAACTCGTCGTCGAGCCACACCCAGCCTTGATCAAGGTTGAGCCATGGACCGCCCGGCTTGGTGGGCCCGGGGCGTTCCTGGTTCATGCAGTAGGCGATCGAGGCGTCTTGAGCTTCATACTTGCCGATGAAGAAGGGCCCACAATCATCGCTAATAGTGCGGAAGCCGAGCTGGTCGTAGCCATCGACGGCAAATGCGGCTCCCGGTGCCAGACAGCCGAAAAGCAGGAAGAGGAGCAGGAGCAGCGGACCTATTGCGATTGCGCTGTGGACAGAGTGCGTGGGTGCGTTGGACATGGCTGCTCCTTATCCCTCGTGCGCCGCATGGGGAGGTTGCGACGCGTAGGATGAGGCTACCCCCGAGGTTCATGCGGGTAAGTACCGGAGCCTGACCAAAAGCTTGCCCAATTCCTGACAAATTGAGCTCAAATACAACAATCAGGCAAAAGCGCAGGTAGAAGATAAGGAGAACAGGAGGCCAAAGGTCCTCGTCTCCACAATTGATGCGATTTTCAAACGAATCTCCACAGCTAAAACAAGCATCGCCACCCTTGTATCGAACAAGACAACCGCGTTATACTAGCCAACACACAAGCGGGCATCGCCAAGTGGTAAGGCATCAGCTTCCCAAGCTGACACTCGCGGGTTCGAGTCCCGTTGCCCGCTCCAGAAAAAGTAAAAGCACGACACCGTTCCGGTGCCGTGCTTTTTTCAATAAAGCGCCGGGACTCGAACCCGACAGGGTGCGAGCGTTAAATAAACGCGAAGCGTTTATAGCGAGCAGGCAAGGTCGCCGATAGGCGACCGCAGCCGGTGCGTATTTGCGAAGCAAATACGCGGACGTCCCGTTGCCCGCTCCCCCAGCAAAGGGAGACGCTGGGACACACGGCTCGACCGGGTCTCCTTCAGCGGTTCCGTGGACCGGAGCATGCCGACCGCAGCCGGTGCGGATTTGCGAAGCAAATACGCGGACGTCCCGTTGCCCGCTCCATCGAGCATGGGAGACCTCGGGACGGCCAATTCAACAAAGCCTCCCCATCGTCTCCGTGAATCCGAGGGGATCGCCCACAGCCGGTGCGCGTCCGCGACGCAGGCGCGCGGACGTCCCGTTGCCCGCTCCAATTCCAAAATGTTAGGTTCATGCCTGCTGCCCATACTTGCACCTGCGCACGGTACAATGGTTGGGTTACGACCAACGTGCCAATAACCAAAAAGGAGCCGCTATGATCGATCGCTATACCCGCCCGGAGATGGGACACATCTTCTCCCTCGAGAACAAGTACGCCATTTGGCAGGAGATCGAGGTTCTGGCCTGCGAGGCCCAGGCGGAGCTCGGCAAGATCGGCATTTCTAAAGACGAAGCCCAGTGGATTCGCGACCATGCCAACTTTGAGAAGGCAAAGGTCGATGAGATCGAGGAGGTCACGCGCCACGACGTTATTGCTTTCCTGACCAATATGAAGGAGTACATCGACGCCGATGTTCCGGAGGGCGACCCCAAGCCCAGCCGCTGGGTTCACTACGGCATGACCAGCTCCGATCTGGGCGATACGGCTCTGTGCTACCAGCTCACCCAGGCCTGTGACCTGATTATCGAGGACGTCAAGAAGCTCGGCGAGATCTGCAAGCGCCGCGCCTTCGAGGAGCGTAACACGCTCTGCGCCGGCCGTACTCATGGCATCCACGCCGAGCCGATGACCTTCGGCATGAAGTTTGGCTCTTGGGCCTGGGAGCTCAAGCGCGATCTGGACCGTCTCGAGGATGCCCGCAAGAACGTTGCCTTCGGTGCCATCTCGGGTGCTGTCGGCACCTACAGCTCCATCGAGCCGTTTGTCGAGGAGTACGTCTGCGAGCACCTGGGCCTGGTCCACGACCCGCTGTCCACGCAGGTCATCAGCCGCGATCACCACGCTTACCTTGCCGGCGTGCTTGCTACTACAGCGGCCACCTGCGAGCGCATCGCGACCGAGGTCCGCAACCTGCAGAAGACCGATACACTCGAGGCCGAGGAGCCCTTCCGCAAGGGTCAAAAAGGCAGCTCCGCCATGCCGCACAAGCGCAACCCCATCACCATGGAGAAGGTCTGCGGCCTGTCGCGCGTCGTGAAGTCCAACGCTCAGGTCGCCTTTGACAACGTTGCCCTGTGGCACGAGCGCGACATTTCGCACTCCTCCGCCGAGCGTGTCGCCCAGGCCGATAGCTTCATCGCGCTCGACCACATGTTCCAGTGCCTCATTCGCGTTATCGACGGCCTGCAGCTGTATCCGGCTCGCATGATGGCCAACCTCAACAAGACCCGCGGCCTCATCTTCTCCTCCAAGGTGCTGCTTGCCCTCGTCGATACGGGCATCACCCGCGAGGACGCCTACGCTATCGTGCAGGAAAACGCCATGGCCACCTGGCACGAGGTGCAGGATTGTGTCTCCGGCCCCACCTTTAAGGAGCGTCTCGAGGCCGATCCGCGCTGCACCGTCAGCCAGGAGAAGCTCGATGAGATTTTTGATCCGTGGGACTTCCTCACCCGCATCGATACGGTCTTCGACCGCCTGGAGCAGCTGAACTTCGAGTAGGTTCGGGCATAACGTTAGCTTTTTAGGGCGCTTTGCTGGTAATGTGTGTTGCCGGCAAAGCGCCTCGTTGCATTTAGGGAAAGACGGGGATAATAGTCGTCTCGAATAACATTCTGAGAGGGGATCGCATGATTTCGTTTGATTACAAGCCTCAGGGCGTGTGTGCTCGCAATATTCACCTTGACCTTTCCGATGACGGCAACAAGGTGATAGGCGTTGAGTTTACCGGTGGCTGCGACGGCAATCTCAAGGCCATCTCCAAGCTGGTCGAGGGCGCTCCTGCC
>DXZV01000026.1:0-8302 GCA_019419485.1 Collinsella sp. | reverse complement strand
GGTAATACCTGCGGTATGAAGAATACTTCTTGCGCCGATCAGCTCACGCGCGCTATCGAGGCCGCTCGCGCCGAGATCGCCTAATGAGTATCGCCGACCAGATCAAGAACGGAATATCGCGCCGCGGCTTTGTGCTCGGAGGGGCTGCCGCGGGCGCTGCCACGGTGTTTGCCGGATGCTCAAAGAAAACGGGTACCAGCGACGACGCCGCTGGTGAGCCACAGGTTATCAAGGACGATTCGAAGATTGTCTCGATCACTGATGAGTACGAGGCAGTTGACATCGATCTTGAGCCGGCGGCATCGTGGACGCTGCCGCTGGGCACGTTGCTGTACTACTGCGATGGTGACTATGCTGCGGCAATGATGGCACCCGCATCGGCACTGCACGCCAACACACTCGGTGTGCTCAACCTGGGCGATGGCTCGCTTACCACATTAATTGAGAATCCTATCGAGGGCACGGGATATGCTTTTTACGATGTCCGTGCCGGCGACGGCGTGTTTGCGTGGGTTGAGATGAACTTTGCCAGTTCATCGTGGAAGCTCTACGCTCAAAATCTGTCGGGCGCTTCGCTCTCTGGCGACGTGGTTGAGCTCGATCGAGGTGGCAAGGACTACGATCCGCCACTGTTTACGGCGTTCGGGTCATCAGCCATCTGGTATAAAATGCCTTCGGCAGGCGGCAATAAAACGAGTAGTGATTCGTTTTGCTATCGTCGCTCGCTTGATGAATCCAAGGCCGAGACAATTTGGAAATCGACGGGCCGCTTTGCGTCGGCCCCGCGCGTGAGCGACGGCATTTTGACCATCTCGCCGCGTGTCCGCAACGACGAGGGCGTCTACTACGGCATAACGGCAATCGATCTGACCGATGGCAACAACACCAAACGTGCCCAGCTAGTCCTTCCCTCGTCAGTCTCGCCTTTCGAGGCCGTATATATGGGCGATACCTTCGTGTTTTCTATCGAGGCGACCTATAGTGGCGTGGGCAGCCTGGGCAACATGGGCACGTATATCGGTAATGAGGGAGGGCCATACCTCTTCCTGTCCCGCGAGCCGCTCGCATGTGCTGCCGGCAAGAAGAATAAATATCTCGTTAAGGTACAGGCATCGCATTTTCTCATCGACACCTCTGCCAAGACCTATGGCTCGCTACTGTCGCCCGACCGCGCTTTGGAATATGGCGATTATCCAGCTACGGCGGGAAAATCGGACTCATTTCTTACGTACGCCACGGTGCGCAACAGCCAGGGTATACCCGAGACGGTCACCGCACGCCTATTCTCTCTTTAAGCTTAGAGGGGTTAAAAAGGCGCCAACAGGGGAATAAACGCGTTGTAATTGTGAGTACCGCCCGCCGAGCTGCCGCGTCATAGTGGCATCCGGCGGGCTCAGGTGCGTTAAAATGGGCTTGTTCTTAGCTGATTGAGACAGGGGGGCCGTGTTATGGCTTCAGATGCAAAAAAGATTCTGCTGGTCGAGGATGAGAAGGCAATCCGTGACGCCGTCGCTGCCTATCTCGAGCGCGAAGGCTACTGGGTTGTGGGTGTCGGCGACGGCCAGTCCGCGATCGAGGAGTTCGAGAAGCATCAGTTTGACCTGGTCGTGCTCGACCTTATGCTCCCCAAGATCCCCGGCGAGCGCGTTTGCCGCACCATTCGCGATACCTCGGATGTCCCCATCATCATGCTGACGGCTAAGGGCGAGATCGAGGACCGTATTATCGGTCTTGAGCTCGGCGCCGACGACTATCTGATTAAGCCGTTCTCGCCGCGCGAGCTCGTCGCCCGTGTTCGCGCTCTGTTCCGCCGTGCCCACCAGGCCGATGAGCCGGCCGTCGAGGTGCTCGACTTTGGCGATCTGGTCATTGACATCTCGGGCCATAAGATTTTGGTCGAGGGCAAGGAAGTCGACCTGACGGCTTCCGAGTTCAAGCTGCTCACCACGCTTGCCCGCCATCCCGGCCGTGTGTATAACCGCATGGAGCTGGTCGAGAAAGTGCTCGGGTATGACTTTGAGGGCTATGAGCGCACCATCGATAGCCACGTGAAGAATCTTCGCGCCAAGCTGGGCGATGATCCCAAGAAGCCCAAGTGGCTCTACACCGTCCATGGTGTCGGCTATCGCTTCGAGGCTCCGGCCAAGACCGATAAGTCGGACGAGAAATAGGGAAATCACATATGACACCTGCGCGCTTTGAAATCGGACAAAAGCACAAGCAGGAGAGCGAGGCGGGTTCCAAGGCTAGTTGGAACACGCCTCGTTCCGATTCACGGCCAACGATGAGCTATCCCTCGCGCATGGCACTTGCTTTTGCTCTGACATCGCTCATGACGGTATTGGTGCTGGTGGGCGTGGTCTCTGTTGTGTGGGGCACGGTCTTTTCGGATTACACGCGCTCTAATATCGTCGAAATCGCAAATTCCGCTGCCGAAAAGCTTGCGACGTCGTATGAGGAAAACGGCAATTGGACTGCGGGCGAGCTACGTACGGTCGCGACATCGAGTTTGGTTTCCGACGATCTGGGCATGCAGGTCGTCAATAAAAAGGGTGTGATCGTTTATGACGATTCCTGGCCCTCGGCAAGCGCCACCGCCGATGTACGCGAAAACCAGGCTACGACCGACGACACGAGCGGCAAGAGGGCATCGCATAGCCCGGTCTCGTCTGCTCCAACCGACTCCGATAGCGTTGCTAACGTCGAGATTGTAACGTCTTCCGGCGAGCATGTCGGACAGGTAAAGCTGTGGGCCATCGGCTCCGACGCTCTGCTCACCAAGGCGGACTCTGCGTTTAGGGAGAAGACCTTTAACGCCATGGCCCTCGCCGCGGTTGTTGCAATCTGCATTTCGGTCGTTATCGGATCGCTCGTGTCGCGCATGCTCACCAAACCGATTCATCGCATCACCAGTACCGCAAAGCAAATCCGTGACGGCGACCTGTCGGCTCGCACGGGGCTGCGCGGTGATGACGAGATCGATCAGCTGGGTGAGACCTTCGATGAGATGGCCACCTCGCTCGAGAAGGATATGAAACACGAGAAGCGCCTGACCTCAGACGTTGCACACGAGCTTCGCACGCCGCTTATGGCCATGCTCGCAACGGTCGAGGCCATGCAGGATGGCGTGTATCCCACCGACGATGAGCATTTGGAGACCGTTGCTTCCGAGACGCGTCGCCTGGCTCGTCTGGTGCAGCAGATGCTCGACCTATCGCGTATGGAAAACAGCACGGCTCCGCTCAATCTAGAACCGGTGGACATGGTTCCGTTCGTGCGATCGATTGTGAACGGCCAGGAGCGTCTGTTTGCCGACCGTGACCTTCGTCTTCGCTTTGCAGATGAAACCCAAGGGCACGACGATGTCGTCGAGGCCGATCCCGACATGATCACGCAATGTGTTATCAACCTCATGAGCAACGCCATGCGCTACACCCCCGAGGGCGGTTGGGTCGTGGTGTCGGTGCTCAGTGACCGCAGGCACGTCAGCATTGCCGTTTCTGATACCGGCATCGGTATTGCCAAGGACGATCTGTCGCGCATTTTCGGGCGGTTTTGGCGCGCCGATGCCAGCCGCGCCCGCGAAGCTGGCGGCCTGGGCGTCGGCCTCGCCGTGACCAAGCAGATCGTCGAGCGTCACCATGGCTACATATCCGTGGAGTCGGAGCTTGGAAAGGGTACGACTTTTACAATTCATCTGCCCCGCGAGCACACGGCGGACGCGGCATCTACTACAATGGAGCACTAGCTTTTCGCTATTCGGTGAAGGAGGGGCCGCGTCCCTGCCGCTCCGAGTTTGCGAAAACATGCGGGAAAGAACCCGCATTTCTGTCGTATTTAGGTAAGGAGTGACTCACGTGACAACGATGGAGCGTCGTCCGGATTCCCGTGGCAAGGTTCGTGATATTTACGATGCCGGTGAAAACCTGCTGATGGTCGCCACCGACCGCATTTCTGCGTTCGACTTCATTCTTCCCGACGAGATTCCGTTTAAGGGAGAGGTGCTCAATCGCATCTCGGCATTCTGGTTCGATAAGTTTGCCGACATCGTTCCCAACCATCTCGTTTCCATCGACCCGGCGGATTTCCCCGAGGAGTTTGCTGAGTATCGTGACTACCTCGCTGGCCGCGCCATGCTGGTTAAGAAGGCCCAGACGATTCCTATCGAGTGCATCGTCCGCGGCTATCTGACCGGTTCGGGCAAGAAGACCTACGACGAGAACGGCACCGTCTGCGGCATCCAGCTGCCTGAGGGCCTGACCGAGGCTTCCAAGCTTCCCGAGCCGTTGTTCACGCCGTCCACGAAGGCCGAGATCGGTGACCACGACGAGAACATCTCGTTCGAGCGTTGCTGCGAGATCGTGGGCGAGGACATCGCCACGCAGATTCGTGACCTTTCCCTCAAGATCTACAAGGCCGCTGCCGAGTACGCCGCGACCCGTGGCATCATCATTGCCGACACCAAGTTCGAGTTTGGTGTCATCGATGGCAAGGTCACGCTGATCGACGAGTGCCTCACGCCCGACTCCAGCCGTTTCTGGCCTGCTGCCAGCTACGAGGAGGGCAAGATCCAGCCTAGCTACGACAAGCAATTCGTCCGCAATTGGCTCAAGGCCAACTGGGATATGACGGGGGAGACCCCGCACCTGCCCGCCGAGGTCATCGATGGCACGTCCGAGCGCTATCGCGAGGCCTTCCAGATCATCACGGGCTCCCAGTTCACAAGCATGAAGGAGAACGCATAAGTGAGTACCCGTAGCGCCACGAACAAGCGCACGCAATCCCACGAAGTTACCGGGGTTGCGCGCAAGTCTGCCGCATCTGCTAAGCCCGCCCGCCAAGCAGCGAGCTCCGTTCGCGTCGTGCCGGCTTCGTCTAAGGCACGCCGCAAAGAGCTCGAGAAGGGCGAGAACCTCGAGGGCCTCTCTAAAGAGGAGAAGCGCGCCCGCAAGGCTAAGCAGCGCGCCAAGGAGGACCGCATCTATACGGTGTCGAATATCCTCCTCAAGCAGGACGAGGACTACACCAAGCGCCGTCGCATCTGGTGGATTGTGCTCGCCATTGGCATGGTGCTCCTCGTGGCAATTTGGGCCTCGCTGTACTTCGCTCCCGCTGGCATGGTGTCCAGTCCTGTCCAGATGGTCGGCATCGTTTTGTCCTATGTCATCATCCTAGGTGACTTTATCTACGACTTCGCTCGTATTCGTCCCTTGCGCAACATGTACCGCGCGCAGGCCGAGGGCATGTCCGAGAACAAGCTCAACGCTCTTATCGAGCGCGCAGCTGCCGAGGAGGACAAGAAGGACTCCAAGAAGAAGTAGCGTTTGCATACATACTTATCGCTAAGATATAAGGCGCGTCGTTTTTGCGGCGCGCCTTTTTACTGTTCTATAGATAGATGGAGTGGCACATGATTCGAGCTGCCCTGACGGTCGAAGAGACCCTGGAGGGTATGAAGTCCCTGGAGCCCAAGATTAAAAACTATGCGCGCCTGGTTGTCCGCAAGGGCGTAAACGTTAAGCCCGGCCAGGAAGTCGTCGTTCAGTCTCCGGTTGAGTGCGCGCCGTTTGCGCGCGTGGTGGTCGCGGAGGCCTATGCTGCCGGCGCCGGCCACGTGACGGTCATTTGGGCCGATGACGCCGTGACGAGGCTCACGTACGAGCATGTCGAGAAAAGCTATTTTGAGCAGACGCCCGAGTGGAAGCGCCTGCAGCTTGATTCCCTGGCCCAGGATGGTGCCTGCTTTATCTTTATCGAGGGTGCGGACCCTGCCGCCCTTAAGGGCATCGATCCCGCTAAGCCTGCTGCAGCTTCTAAGGCAAGGAACACGCAGTGCAAGGTCTTCCGCCGCGGACTGGACTACAACATCAACCCGTGGTGCATCGCCGGCGCGCCGGTCGTTGCCTGGGCGCGCGAGGTGTTCCCGGGAGACGCCGATGAGGTTGCAATCTATAAGCTGTGGAATGCGATTCTGCACACCGCTCGCGCCGATGGCCAGGACCCGGAGAGCGACTGGGAACTCCATGACGCCGCATTCGAAAAGAACCTGCGTTTCCTGAACGACAATCGTTTCGACTACCTGCATTACACCTCGGCAAATGGAACCGATCTGACGATTGGCATGACGAAAGGTCACGAGTGGGCCGGCGGCAAGGGCAAGACGCCCGATGGGCACCCCTTCTTCCCCAACATTCCCACCGAGGAAGTCTTCACCTCGCCTGATCGTATGCGTGCCGACGGTATCGTGTATTCGGCTATGCCGCTCATTCACCACGGTAACAAGGTTGACGATTTTTGGATTAAGTTCGAGGCGGGCCGCGTAGTGGACTACGATGCCCGCGTGGGTAAGGCGACGCTTGCGAGCATTATTGACACCGATGAAGGTGCCGCTCATCTGGGTGAGGTCGCGCTTATCTCCAAGAACACGCCGATCCGTGAAAGTGGCGTTCTATTCTATGACACGCTCTATGATGAGAACGCTAGCTGCCATCTCGCGCTGGGTGTCGGTTTCCCCGAATGCATCGAGGGTGGGTATGACATGTCCAAGGAGGAGCTCCTGGAGCATGGCGTTAACGTCTCGAGCACGCACGTCGATTTTATGATCGGCACGGACGATATCGATATTACGGGCATTACGCCTGATGGACGTGAAGTTGTGATTTTCCAGAACGGCCAATGGAGTTGGGAATAGCCCCAGACCGTGGTACAATGCCACCCGCGGGCCGTTAGCTCAGCTGGCAGAGCAGGGGACTTTTAATCCCAAGGTCCAGGGTTCGAACCCCTGACGGCCCACCATAGAATAGAAAAGCGACTGGCGGATGCCGGCCGCTTTTTTGTTGCCGCGACATGGGTTCGAACCCGAAAGGGCGCGGAGCTGAGTAAACGCGTGAGCGTTTGCCAGCGCAGCGCGCAAGGCGCGAAGCGCCGCAGCGGCCGTCTGCAGAGCAGGCCGAACCTCTGACGGCCCACCCAAAGAAAGGAAAACGAAATGAAAACAGATAGATACGGAATTAGCGGCAGCACATTAAAGATAATAGCGGCCATTTCGATGGTTCTCGATCATGTAAGCAGGATCGTCCTGACCAATGGAATCATGACTCACGCATCGTACAATCAGATATCAGACGAACAGTGGGCGATTCTAAGCGAGGCTTCGGATGTGCTTCATGTTCTTGGCAGAATTGCATTTCCCTTATTTTGCTTTTTGATAGTTGAGGGATTTTTGCATACTCATGACATAAAGAGGTACCTGCGAAATATGCTTGTCTTCGCAATCATTGCGGAGCCCATATACGATTTCGTTCAAACCGGGCAACTATTTGACCTTCGGCAACAAAATGATATGTGTGAGCTCCTGCTTTGCTTGGTCTTCTTGATAATTCTGGAAAAGATACAAAGCCTTTCAAAATGGAAGAGGTACATCGCAGAAACTGCTCTGATTGTTTTGACAGCACTGGCAGCTGAATACACTAAACTAGATGGCGGTGTGTATGGCATTCTGCTTGTGGCTGCATTCTATTTATTCCACGACAGCAAGGCCAAGATGTTCTTTGCTGCAGTATGCGCAGTGCTCCTTTCGTCATGCCATATAGTTGGCGGCGGATTTGAGTTTGCTACAGCTAATATATTTAATCCTGATGTTGCTGCCGCGGTCGTTTCGTTGCTGCTTATCAATCTTTATAATGGCAAGCGAGGGCTGAAGCTCAAATATTTCTTCTACATTTTCTATCCGGCTCATCTTGCTCTGCTTTATGGTGTCTCACTTATTGTTTTGAACTGTCTTTAAAAACTCTCAAACAAGTCTCTGAAAGCAGAACTAAATTGACCCTAAGACTGCTTGTGAATTTCCGGAAGACCTGTGAGATACGAGGATAGACAACGAGGGCTGTAGAAAGATGCTTCGAAAGCATGAATGGCAGCGAGAAAATGAGTTCGGAAGAACCCCTCTGGATGCTCCAGCATAGAATAGAAAGCGATCGGCTCCGGCTGGTCGCTTTTTTGTTACCGATGCACGGTTCGAACCCGAACTTCTATATATAGGAACGCTTGGCGAACAAAACCTGCCTTTTACCGACGGGAAACAAATAACCGATGCTTTTGGAGTAAAGTGGCGCTCCAGAGATGACCGATGCCTCAACATCTATAAACCAGCTGGTCACCGCCAATATCAGAAGCTGATGCTTCAGTTATAACCTCAGTGACGTGACTGAGGGACCTATTCATTTGTGAACAAAATATGGAGTGCGTGATTCCCGCCCCCGGCGCCCCTCCGGTCTGGCAATATATCTCCTTGCCGCGCGGC
>DXZV01000259.1 GCA_019419485.1 Collinsella sp. | reverse complement strand
CGGTACTCGCACGACGGCACGTGGTGCATAAATCCAAAGCAGACCGAGATGTCGGCGAGCGGGGCGTCGAAAAGCACGTCGGGTGTCTTGGCGGGGTTGAGCTTCATGAGGGCGTCGAGCACATCGAGTTCCTGGAAGTGCAGGTTGGGAATGCGCAGGGCGTGGCCGCGTGCATCGATGGCCAGGTCCTGGCACGAGTCGACGCCATAGAACTCGAAGGGGCAGCTGGCGTCTGCCGAGGGGCTCGTGCCGTCCACGCCTTTGGCAGCCAGCGTGCCGCCGGCGGCAAAGTTCTCGAATCGCATATTGCCGCAGGCGAGATCGAAGACGCGGACGGGATGCTCGATCGTGGCGACGTCGAGCTGTTCGAGCGCAATGTCCATGGTGCGCACCCAGCCGGGCCACGGGGCCTGGCGCGTATCGGAGAAGGAGGCGGAGTGCTCGCGATAGAACGTATTGTTGAGCTGGATGAGCGATGAGGCGAAATCGCGGTTCACGGCGCGGAACTCCCTCCGTTGGCGGTGCGGAATAAACAGTACGACCATACTACCGTTAACGCCGCAACGGGGACAACCGAGCTGCGGGTCATTGCTTTGTTTGGACACATTTCCGCAGCTCATATGCACCCGCAACCGCCGGTTGTCAAAAATCTCACTAGAATAGGTGGCATGCTTTTGGCGGTGGCGGATAGATTTTTAACTGTGCAAGGCGCCTTAAGAACAAAAACGGTCCGGCGGCACGGCTGGCATCACATAGGAGGAACCATGAATGTAGAAACTGCGCAGCGGCTCGCCGACCTTCGTCGCAGCAAGGGTTTTAGCCAAGAAGGGCTGGCGCGAAAGCTGGGGCTGTCGCGCCAGGCGGTCAGTAAATGGGAGCGTGCGGAGAGTTCGCCCGATACCGAGAACCTGATCTCGCTCGCAAAACTCTATGGCGTGAGTTTGGACGAGCTCCTCAATCCGAGCGATGAGATCGAGGACGATATCGAGTTTGAGAACGAGGACCGCGCCCGTCAGCGCGAGGCCGAGGCGGCGGAGCGCGCCCGTACCCATGAGGCGGCGGCACGTGCTACCGAGGCGGCAACGCAGGCGAGTGATGCCGCCGCCAAGGCGGCGCAAGCGGCAAGCTGGAGCGCGCAGGCAGCTAATGCGGCGACGGCTCAGGTGACGGGTGCCGGTGCGACCAGCGTGACTCCGGTGAAGGGTCCGTTCCAGTCGTTCCCGTACTGGGCCGTGTGCTGGCTGCTGTTCTTTTTGCTGATGTTCCTGTTTGGTGCCGGTCCCTTTGCCGCGCTGATCTTCTTTACGATCCCCATTTATCACTGGGTGGCGCGTGCACTCGATGGCGATTGGGCGCGCGGGGATATTCAGGTTGGCCCGGCGCCGGTGGCGGCTAAGGCTCAGGTGCAGGACGTTCCTGCCGCGGCTGATACTGACGTGGCTACCGCGACCACCGCTGATCCGATTGCCAAAGAGGGTGATGAATGATGAAGCTTTCGCATGAGTCCAAGGTACGCTTGGGCGTTGGCATCGGAGCGTTTGTGCTCATCATCGGGCTTGTCTGTGGCTTTTCGCGGATATTGATTCATTTTGATGGTCCGTGGAATCTCGACGATGTTGTATCCGGCTTGTCTGGTATGGACGATGCGGTTGACGAGGACGATCTTTTGGGTAGCGGTAACTATTCCGCTCGGCCTCAACAGCTTTCGAGCGAAACGTTTGATGCCGACGCGTTCACATCGCTTGACTTGGACGTGACGTCGGGCACGGTCGAGATCAAACACGTCTCCGGCGGGCCGGTGCGCGTAATTGAAAGCGGGCGTGTGGCAACAGGGACCGTTGCCTTCGATGCGGCAACCCAAAATCTGGCCGAGGTTAAGGGTTCTACGCTCAAGATTCGCCAGTTCGATTGCGATGACGAGCGCGCCATTGACCGCACAGTTACCGTCGAACTGCCGCGCGAAGTTGCCGATAACATGGTGGGCATTACAGCGAATGTAGGATCGGGCGATCTGACGG
>DXZV01000258.1 GCA_019419485.1 Collinsella sp. | reverse complement strand
TGAGTCCCTCATCGAGCACCAACGCAAAAGGCGACTTCGAGGTATCGAAATCGGCAAGCGCACGCTCAACGGGAATGCGTCGGCCGCAGAGCAGATCGTCGGCAAGATTGCCAGGCAAGTCAACACGCGTGGCGCCCAGGGCTGCAATGGGATCCAGGGCAAAGCCAGCCGCGGACTCGGGAGAAAGCTCCTCGACCGCATGACAAGCGCCAATGGAAACAACACCGGAGGCCGTGCGGCGCAGCGCGGAAATGTGCGCGGCGCTCTCGCAGGCGCGACCCAAGTCGCGAGCGAGCGCACGGATATAGGTGCCCTTACTCACCGAGAACGCCACGGTCCACACACACGTATCACCTTCGCCGCCCACGGCGATCAGGTCGGCGGCATAGACCTCGACGGGACGCGGAGGTAGGTCCACCGCATTGCCCTCGCGAGCAGACTTGTAGGCGCGAACGCCATTGACCGAGATAGCCGAAAACGCCGGCGGCACCTGCATCTGCGGACCCAGCATGGCGGCCAGGCGCTCACGGGCATAGGCAGGATCGCGGAGCTCGTTGGCAACAGCCACCGTGCGGACTGCCTCGCCCTCCGCATCATCGGTATTGGTCTCGGCGCCAAACGAAATGTCGGCGACATAGCTTTTGGTATCGAGGGTAAGCATGCCCAGCAGACGGGTGGCCTGGCCCACGCCCACCACCATGACACCGGATGCCATGGGGTCGAGCGTGCCGGCATGGCCGACGCGCCGCTCATGGAGGGCGCGTCGGCATTGCGAAACCACGTCATGGGACGTGCAGCCCACCGGCTTATCGACGGCGAGTAGCATATTCAATTGAGAAGGCGTTCGACGAGCCATGTACCATCCAATTAGTTAGAGCTCGACGGTCACCGAAGCGGGATCCTCCCCCACCAGCTCGGCCAGCATGGGAAGTGCCACGGTAAGCGTCTCGAGAATCGTTCCGTTGTTGGAGAAACCGGCGGCAGCGGGATGTCCGCCTCCGCCAAATGCAGCAGCGATCTCGGACACGTTGAGGTCGCCCTTGGAGCGCAGGTTGCCGCGCACCTTGGTATCGCCCTCAATGCCCTTCAGGAACAGGCAGACCTCCACGCCCATCACCGAGCGCACCACGTCAACCAGGCCGTCGCACTCATCCGAGGTGACACCGCAAGCCTCAAGGTCACTCTGGTACGCGTAACTATACGCGACGCGCCCGTGGGCCACCGTCTTGATGCGGCCCATAACGATGGACTTGAGGTGCAAAAACTCAACGCGCATGCTCTGGTAGACCTCGAGTGCCACACGCGCCGGATCGGCACCGTGGGCAACCAGACGCGAGGCTGCATGGAACGCGGCGGCATCGGCGTTTTGGTACTGGAAACGGCCGGTATCGGTAACCAAGCCACACAGCAGGCAGGTCGCAACGCCATCACGTGCGACAATGCCGCAATTGTCCAAGAAGCGGTCGATGATCATGGCACAGGCTGCAGCTTCGACGCGCCTCAGGCTGAGCTCGGCAAACTCCTCGCGCGCCGGATGGTGATCGAAGCACACCACATGCTTGGAGCGACGAAGCACCTCGGCGGAATTATTGAGACGCTCGACGACCGGTACGTCCACCGAGATGAACAGGTCCGGATTGCCGGTATACGCAGATGCCGGTACCAGGCGATCGGAGCCTTCCATAAAGCGGTAGATGCGCGGAACCGGGTCATCATCTGCCAGCAGCAGGGCAATGTCCTTGTTGGGGAAAAACTTCATAAGCGAGAGGCCCAGACCCAGCACGGAGCCCAGGGCGTCGCCATCGGGAGAAGTGTGTCCCGAAATCGCAATGGAGGACGCATCCTCGATGAGCTCGAGGATGCGTCGCTGAATATCTGCAGACTCGCACGAGGCGAGGTCGGCGGAATTAGTCATCTAAAGCTGCCTCCTGGGCGGCATCCGCTATCGGATAGCCGTCCTCGTCCTTTTCGATCGCAAGCGTGGCGGGAACGTTTTCCAGCGCACGCGTGATGCGCTCGGCCTCAT
>DXZV01000257.1 GCA_019419485.1 Collinsella sp. | reverse complement strand
CTGCGTACCCTCTTCAAGGACGAGGTGCGCGCCATCGGCACCGAGCTCGGCCTGCCCGACGAGATCGTCTGGCGCCAGCCCTTCCCCGGCCCGGGCCTGGGCATCCGCATCATCGGCGAAATCACCAGGGAACGCCTCGACCTGCTGCGCGAGGCCGACGCCATCGCCCGCGAAGAGCTCTCCCGCGCCGGCCTCGACCGCGACATCTGGCAGTGCCCGGTCGTGCTACTCGCCGACGTTCACTCGGTCGGCGTCCAAGGCGACGAGCGCACCTACGGCTCCCCCATCGTCCTGCGACCGGTCAGCTCGGAGGACGCCATGACCGCCGACTGGTCGCGCGTGCCCTACGACGTGCTCGCCACGATCTCCACCCGCATCACCAACGAGTGCCGCCAGATCAACCGCGTGGTACTGGATTGCACTAGCAAACCCCCAGCAACCATCGAGTGGGAATAGTAGATAGCCCTTTGCGAGGGAGGTCGGAAACAGCCTCCCTCTTTTTTTATTTACATGCCATGGGTGTCTGCGGACTGTGGTGTATATGGTATATACAAGCCAGCTACGCAATCTCTCAAGCTGTTTAGCTGGGATAATTGTTTACTGGTACGTTTTAAAGTGCTTTCAATTACCGAAGCAACGCCATCAATTCATTTCAAATTAATGCTGACCGGCAGATTGCTTTTGCTCGCAAGGGATCGCTCAGGTTGGTACTCAAATTGTACTCACGACGTTTTGAGTATCGATTGGCTGGTGTTCATAGACGTCGGAAATGAGTACTGACTTCGGGGGTTTCGTTATCGCATATTGCATTTAACCCAAATAGAGGCGCTCTTCATTAGGCATAATGCAAATGAGGAGCGCCTCTGGGTTATTGCTTGCTGTTGGTGCAACGCCGTCCAATGCGTGTCTTGGGTGGATGCCCGCCAAGCAAGCTAGGCTCGTCGTAAGCGGAGGCGACGTGGGCGCGGGTTCGTGGCCGTGCACGAGCTGTTGGTTTTACGGGTTCTTGGCGCTTGCGCCGGTGGATGGCATGAGCGCGTTGTGGCGCACGGCGCGAATGTAACACGCGTTCAACTCGCGTTCGGCGCTGAAGGAGGCCACAGCCGTCACTTCGCGGGAGTTGTCGTTGAGCGGTGTTATCGCTTCGGGCACGTTCCGTAGCCTCAAGGTACTTATGAGCGGAAATGGGGCCAAATGAAGCTCGGGCATCAGCTTCGCGACGACGGGGATGGACGCCGTGGGGACGTCGGGGCATCTGAAGACAAGACAGTTGGTTGGATATGCCGAAAAGACGAACGAGCTGAATGGGAGAGTGCTACAATAGCCTAAACGGGAGTCATTAGTGAAAGTGTGGATACCATGAGACACGTATTCAAGGGCAAAAAGCTCGGCTGGGGCGATGATAAGACCGAGGGCGTTTGGTTCGATGCTGACCACTACACCAAAGAAGAGGCTGAGGCGGAGTTCAAGCCTTATCAAGGGGTTACTCAGAGAGGTTATGACTACACTGGGTACGAGTATGATGGGGAACGCTATCACCATTACACCTACCTTGGCGAATTCGAGGATGATGATATGCCTACCAGTGATGCCGACCTTTGGAATCGAAAATAGGCATTTTCCTTCCATATAGCCATCGGTGGCCCCGGCGCTTTGCTGTTGATTGCTTTTCGTTCTCCCCTATTAAAGAACAGTGTGGAGCAACGAGAAGCGCACTTCCTTTGTGTTGTGGCTTGATGGCCTTGTGGCAGTTCCAGCATGTTTGAGGCATATTGGTGAGCCGGTACATGGCGTCGCGGCTGATGCGCAGCATCGCGCACGCCTCGTCGGCGCCGAATATCGCGTTGGTCGATGCGATGAGCCTCACCTGGCTCCTGCTAATGCTCTTGGTCATGGTCGTCCTCGAGCTCCTCTCGTCTCGAGGCTCCCTCGCGTGCCCGGCCGCGGGCGGCTCCCGGGGCGGTCGCCGTCGTCATTTCCTGCCGCCCCTCGACTCGATGTAGGCGTCCACTGACGCCCTCGAAACC
>DXZV01000256.1 GCA_019419485.1 Collinsella sp. | reverse complement strand
ACGGCAACCATCGACGGCAAGCACGTCGTCGTTGGCAACGCCAAAATGCTCGCCGCGGCCGGCGTCGAAGCGCCCAATTGCGAGGTCGTCGGTACGATCCTTCACGTGCTGGTCGATGGCATCTATGCCGGCCACATCGTGATTGCAGACACCGTCAAGGCCGATGCCGAGCAAACGATTCGCGACCTGCACGCCGCCGGTGTCAAGCGCACCGTCATGCTCACGGGCGACCGCGAGGAGGTTGCGGCGTCTGTGGCCAAGCAGCTCGGCCTCGACGAGTTCCATGCGCAACTGCTACCGGGCGATAAGGTCGAGCGTGTTGAAGCGCTGCTCGCGGCCGAAAGCGGCAAGGGCAAGCTCGCCTTTGTCGGAGACGGCATCAACGATGCGCCCGTGCTCACCCGCGCCGATGTGGGCATTGCCATGGGCGCCATGGGGTCCGACGCCGCGATCGAGGCGGCGGACGTCGTGCTGATGGATGACAAGCCGTCCAATATCTCCCGTGCGATCCGCGTGGCGCGCAAAACCATGACGATTGTTTGGCAGAACATCATCTTTGCACTGGGCATTAAGTTGCTGATTTTGGTGCTTGCGGCACTGGGTATCGCCAATATGTGGCTTGCCGTCTTTGGCGACGTGGGCGTGGCAATCATCGCCATCCTGAACGCCATGCGCGCGATGGGCGTCAAGAACCTGTAGCGTCTGTGGTCCTTCCGGCCGGGACCGGGCTTGGGTTTGAAAACGTCCTCGCGCATGAGGCCCGCCTTTCCTGCTCCTGCGGAGCAACGGAAAGGCGGGCCTCGCGCTGCGGATTGTTTTCAAACCCAAGCCCGGTCCCGGCCTGCGGAGACGTTGCTGGTGGTTCTTGGGCATCGCTTGCTGGCGGGGTTCCTTGTCTGAGTTGGACTTAGTTGGTGGGGCCACTGATCCCGGTCGCTGTCCCGCGCCGTTCCGGCGCGGGAGGCGCGCCTCTTTGGGGACGCAGAGATAGCCCAGCTGTGGTGGCGTCGCGCACCGATTGCTGCACTTTGGACTGCGTCGGGCTCATTATTGTCCGAACCCCCTCTCCCCTTTTCACTGGTTCGCGCTTTGCGCGAACTCCGCGCTACTGGGAACCTGTTAGGATTCCGTTGTTGAGTTCGACGTCTCTTCCCTGGCGAGCATCGATCTTAGCTTCTCGAAGCTCTCCTCGCTCAGGCAGTGCTCCATGTGGCAGCCCTCTTGCGACGCGACCTCAGCCGAAACACCCGCATCCTCCAACAGCCCCACGAAAAAGCAGTGCCGCTCCCACATTTGACGAGCGACCTCCAGCCCTCGCTCTGTTAGATGAACATCTCGTTTGCCCATTTCGACATAGCCGTTGCTTTCCAGCGTCGCCATGGCCTTGGAAACGCTTGCCTTGGTTACGCCCAGGTATTCGGCAACGTCGATTGAGCGCACCGTGCCTTGGCGCTGCGACAGAACGTAGATCGATTCGAGATAGTCTTCTCCGGATTCACGTAGGGCCATGGGCCGCCTTTCGCGATGATTGCTAGTTAGCCTTTGGATACTTTCCTTGGCTTACTTTACCGCAAAAGTTGACCATGTCTTACTGCATTGACCAAAAAGTTAGCCGTGTTTCACAAAACGTGCGGGATGAAAACAAAATGGGAACACCCCACAAGGAGTGTCCCCAGCTGCCGGCACAAAAGGAACGTCCCTAAGTGCCGAATCCGCAGCTATAGCAGCCCAAAGTGCTTTGCGGCGTTGTAGATGCCATCGTCGTCCACGGCGGTCGTCACGTAGGTCGCCGCGGCCTTCACCGTGTCCTGCGCGTTGCCCATGGCCACGCTCGTGCCCACGGCAGAAAACATCGACAGGTCGTTCTCGCCATCACCAAAGGCAATCGCCTCGCTCGCGTCAATGCCCAGGCGCTCCAGCGTCGCCGCGACACCCAGGTCCTTACCGCCGTTGGCAGGGATAATGTCGCAGAACAAATCACACCAGCGCGTAGTGAGCGAATGCGACACCGCGTCGGTCACAATATGCTC
>DXZV01000255.1:993-2042 GCA_019419485.1 Collinsella sp. | reverse complement strand
TTTGCACGATATTTCTTGGACGGAAGCATGTTCCCGCAGCTCGCCTGCCGGGCGGACAGCGAACGACATCTGTCCAACAATTCGTGCGAAACACAATGAAAAACCGTTTGATGTGAGTTAATATAAACAACGTCGTGAATCTGACTCCTGCCACATGCATGACAGGGGTTAAACACAAAAAAGGAGTCAATTATGGTTTCTGAGAAGGCTACCCTCGTTAATCCTCAGGGTCTGCACATGCGTCCGGCTGGTCTGTTCGCCTCCACCATGGGCAAGTACGCCTGTGACGTGACGGTCGTCACCCCCGAGAAGGAGGTCAACGGCAAGTCCCCGATGGCCCTCATGGCTGCTGGTATCCCCTGCGGCACCGAGGTCGAGGTCAAGTGCGACGGCGCCGACGAGGCCGAGGCTCTGGCTGCTGCCATCGAGCTCATCAAGAGCGGTCTTGGCGAGTAGAACTCAAACGGGTCGCATGTTGAACAACTAAGTTCATATTTGGGGGCGCAGTGACCTGTCTTAAGGTAGCTGCGCTCTTTTGTCATGGATATGGCAAAACGCTTTATCACATGACACGGAGAGAGGAATGGGAATGTATCAGGGAGTCAACGCTTCCGAGGGCATCGGTATCGGCACCGTCATGGTCGCCGTCGATCCCGACTTGACGTTTGAGCCGCACGAGGTTGCTGATTCGGCAGCAGAGAAGGAGCGCTATCAGACCGCTCTTTCGGTCTTCTGCGAGAAGACTCAGGCTCAGGCCGACCACATGAAGGAGACGGTGGGCGAGGCCGAGGCCGAGATCATGAGCGGACACATTGTCCTGGCTCAGGATCCGGGCATGACCGACGCCATCAACGCCGCCATTGACGGCGGCACCTGCGCCGAGCAGGCGCTCATGGACACCTCGACCATGTTCGAGAACATGTTCCTGTCCATGGACGATGAGATGTTCCGTCTGCGCGCGGCCGACATCGCCGACATCCGCACCGGTATTCTGGCCGAGCTGCTGGGCAAGGAGGTCGTCGACCTTTCCGTCCTGCCCGAGAACACCG
>DXZV01000255.1:0-983 GCA_019419485.1 Collinsella sp. | reverse complement strand
ACACCGTCGTTGTCGTGCACGACCTCACGCCGTCCATGACCGCCACGATCGATAAGGCCCACGTTGCCGGTATCGTCACCGAGACCGGTGGCCGCACGTCGCACTCCGCAATCATTGCGCGCGCCCTCGAGATCCCGGCTGTCCTTTCGGTTTCCAACAGCTGCACCGCACTGCGCAACGGCATGACCGTTGTCGTCGACGGTGGCAAGGGTATCGTCGAGGCCGATCCCGATGAGGAGACGCTCGCCGCTTACACTGCCAAGGCCGAGGCTTTCGCTGCCGAGAAGGCGGCTCTCGAGGCCTTCCGCGGCAAGCCGTCCGTGACTGCCGACGGCATCAAGAAGATCATTGCCTGCAACATCGGCAACCCCGATGACGTGCCCAACGCGCTCGATCACGACGCCGAGGCCATCGGTCTGTTCCGCTCCGAGTTCCTGTTCATGGACTCTGCTGAGCTTCCTTCCGAGGAGGAGCAGTTCAACGCCTACCGTAAGGTCGCCAGCGCGCTCAAGGGCGCTCCGGTCATCATCCGCACGCTCGATGTGGGTGGCGACAAGGAGATTCCGTACCTGCACATGGTCAAGGAAGAGAACCCCTTCATGGGCTTCCGCGCCGTGCGTTACTGCCTGGCCAACCCCGACCAGTACAAGGTCCAGCTCCGCGCCCTGCTGCGCGCCAGCGCCTTCGGTGACGTCAAGATTATGATCCCGCTCGTCACCTGCGTCGAGGAAGTCTTGGCTGTCAAGGAGCTCGTCGAGCAGTGCAAGACCGAGCTGACCGAAGAGGGTCGCAAGTTCAACGAGAACATCGAGGTCGGCATCATGGTCGAGACGCCTGCAGCCTCGCTGCTCGCTGACCGCCTGGCCGAGGTCGCCGACTTCTTCTCCATCGGCACCAACGACCTGATCGGCTACACCATGTGCGCCGACCGTGGCAACGACACCATCTCCAACCTGTACCAGGTTTACTATCCCGCCGTGCTC
>DXZV01000254.1 GCA_019419485.1 Collinsella sp. | reverse complement strand
CAATGGGTCAACATTCGCAACAGAAAGAAACAGCTCAGCCTATTCCGCCAGTTTGTAGACCACTCCCCCATCACCTACCAGCCCTTCATCTACGACAAGAAACAGGGCCTTTACGATCCACAAAAGCTTTCCGATAAGATCGAGCGCGATGTAGCGATATTTCTCAGTGACCACCTGGCATATATACAGAGCTTTGACCACGTTAAGATCTACTACGACGGAGGGCAAAGCGTTGTAACGCGAGCACTTCACGGTGCCATCGAGAAGGCCATTTTCCAAAAGGCCACGGTATATCGCGACGCTTCGCCCAGGACATACCGACTCTCCCAGGTCGCCGACTATATTTGCGGAATCGAGCTCACGCTCCTTAAGTTCCAGAATGGGACAGCGACCAAAACAGACGCGGAATTCTTCGGCTCGATTGCCCCATTCAAAAAGAACTTCGTCAAGAAGCTGAGGAAAAAGAGAATCGAGTGAGCCACCGTTCACATCGCAACCATGGTATAAAAGGGTTGGTACCCTCGAATAGAGGGACCTCCAAGAGCCGGGGGGCTTTCCCCCGGCATTTTTTATGCGTAACGTCGCTGCAACTCATGCTTAGCCTCTAGGAGGGGTACGGGCGGCTAGGATATGTTCCGAATTGGCTGCATTTGAGCCTCAATCGCCCCGACTGGGATCCCGTTGCGGACAATTAGCATCTCTCAAAACTAAGTGAGTAGACTTTTGCTGAATCGCCGACCACGTCACCAAAGCATAAGTCTGTGACCTGCGGGTTTGTTGAAGCAAATTTGTCGGGTGCTCAGGATTTCCAATAAAGCCTACTCACTTAGCCAGCGTGCAGTCAAAATAGAACGGTCGCGAGCTCATTAGACTCCATTGCGACGGTTTATCGTTCATCTTCGCGCAGCCGCGGGTGCAGACGCCCCGTCTCAAATTAGCTACCCTAGTCATCGTCGACAGCAAAGTCGCGGAGGTCGAGGCCTTCGCGCTCGGCTCGGGCTAGCAGCTCTTGGGGCGACTCGTCCTCGATATCCACTACGTCGAGCATGGCAGCCGGAAAACCCACGCCGGCTGCACTCCCCGCACGGTCGAGCAGGCTCTCGCGCAGCTGGTCAACATCAACATCGATCTTCATGGTGAAACCCCTTACCGGATCAGGCCCCTACTCAGCAGCGCCAAGCACATTCACGGCGGCAACAAAAGCCGCAACCTGCTTGTCATCCATCTGCGTGGCCAAACGTCCCACGGGCTCGTCGTAGGCAAACTGCACCTTATCGATAAAGCAATCCCAAGCACGCTCGTCCACACGCACGGCGGCCTCGCAGTACTGGCTGAGCTTTTTGAGTCCATACCAAAACGCATTCACATGGCGCGCAGGATCTTCGTCCAGCACACCATCGTAGCGCCGTCCGTTAAACTCACGCATGCGCGCCACGGCAACCTCGAGCGAGTCGCCGCCGTCGACCGAAGCCTCGTCCACAAGCTCGGGAATCGCAACTTCGCGCCGAACATTGTGCCTGGTAGCACCGTCATACTCGCCCACCAACACGTCTTCGTCAAACCGATCATCGTAGTCGAAATAGCTACTGCCGCGGCAAATCCCATGCGGCGAACCGGCACCAAAGGCACAGAACAACCCGCCGTCGGTAACAACGCGCCTATAGGTCTCAAACGACTTCTTAACCTGAGCGAGCAACTCGGCAAGCTCCCCGGCAGCGCACCCCGTCTCGCACGTAATGCAAACAAGCCCCGGCAACGATACCGGCTCCACCGTGCTCCCTGCAACGCGGGCAGCGCGTTCGGCCCGATACGCTTGGGCTGCCAAGCGCGCTCGCTGCGCAGCACCGCGCACATTAGTAAGCTCGCGCTCCAGCGCCACATCGCCAGCCACATCGCTCGCAAACGTGTCAGCACCCTGCGGGCCGGTCGCACTCAGCTCGGACTCAAACGTCGCTGTGATCATGCCGGCAAGGTCCGTTGTATCGGCGGCGCAACGCAGCTGCTCCAGCTGCGTGCATAGCAGATCGGCATCCAAGGGTGCGGCATCCACAA
>DXZV01000253.1 GCA_019419485.1 Collinsella sp. | reverse complement strand
ATCTGTAACATCTAGGGTCGATTTTGCCGAGTTACTGTTACAGATCGAGATGTTTGTGGGAGCCACCGCAAAGGTGCCTGTCCCCTTTGCGGCGGTTTTGGGCTGCGAATCTTAATATTGCCACATGTGGTTGACGGGGCCGGAGCCTTTGCCCATGTTCAGGCCGGCGGCCAGAGCGCCTGTCAGGTATGCCTTGCCCGCATTGACGGCATCGGCAAGATCCATGCCCTGGGCCAGCGCGCAGGCGATGGCGGACGAAAGCGTGCAGCCGGTGCCGTGTGTGTTGTCGGTCTCGATGCGCTTGTGGCGGAACCACGTGGTGAGCGGATCGCCCAGATGGTTGCCCTCGTCATCGAGTGGCGCGGGTTCGGCCAATACATCGTTGGCCTCGTTGACAAAATGCCCGCCCTTAACGAGGGATGCGCAGCCAAAGCGGCGGGTGAGGAGCATGGCGGCATTTTGCTGCGTGCGCTCGGAATCGACTTCGTAATCGAGCAGCGCCATGGCCTCGGGAATATTGGGCGTGATGACGGTTGCTAGTGGGAACAGGCGGCGGGTGAGCGCCTCGGCGGCATCTTCGGCAATCAGCCGTGCGCCCGAGGTGGCTACCATGACGGGGTCGACGACCACGTTTGTCGCGTTCCAGGCGCTCAGGCGGTCGGCGATAACCTCGATAATCTCGGCAGAGGAAACCATGCCGATCTTGACGGCGCTGGGGCGGATATCGTCAAATACGGCGTCGATCTGCGCAGCGACGATATCAGGGGAGATATTCTGCACGGCGGTGACACCGAGCGTGTTTTGTGCGGTGATGGCGGTGATGGCCGTCTCGGCATACAGGCGGTGCGCCGTGATGGTCTTGATGTCGGCCTGAATGCCGGCGCCACCGCTGGAATCGGATCCTGCGATGGACAGGACGGCAGGTACCTTACTGCGATCCATGTTTGCTCCCTTGTTCGGTCGGAATCAAATGGGTCTTTAAGCCAGCATTATAAAGATGCCCGGGCCGACTCTATGTCGAACCCGGGCGGGCGATGCAATCTTTACGCAAATGCAAGCAAATGTTCACACGTCAACAATTGACGAACACCATGTTACCGATTGCGGCTCCGGTGACGAGTTAGTCCTCCATGCCGAGATCGATCGTCGTACCCTCGAACACCTTGTTGACGGTGCGGACGGCGCACATCTTGCCACACATGGTGCAGGTGCCCTCGGTGGCGGCGGGGGACTCCTCGTAGCGCTTCTTGCCGGTGACCGGGTCGAGCGCGCACTTCCACATGGAGTCCCAGTCGAGCTTGCGGCGTGCCTGGCCCATCTTGTCGTCCATGTCGCGGGCGTGGGGTACCTTCTTGGCGATATCGGCGGCGTGCGCGGCAATCTTAGTGGCCATAAGGCCATCGAGCACGTCCTGGGCGTTGGGCAGGCACAGGTGCTCGGCCGGCGTCACGTAGCACAGGAAGTCGGCACCGGAGCTGGCGGAGATGGCGCCGCCGATGGCAGCGGTGATGTGGTCGTAACCCACGCCGATATCGGTCACCAGCGGCCCGAGCACATAGAACGGGGCATTGTGGCACAGGCGCTTCTGAAGTTTCATGTTGGCGGCGATCTCGTCGAGCGCCATGTGACCCGGGCCCTCGACCATGACCTGGACGCCGGCGGCCCAAGCGCGCTTGCACAGCTTGCCCAGCTCGATCATCTCAGCGGTCTCGGTGGCATCGTTGGAGTCGTAGAGGCAGCCCGGGCGGCAGGAGTCGCCGAGCGAAATCGTCACGTCGTACTCGTGGCAAATCTCGAGCAGCTCGTCAAAGTACTCGTAGAAGGGGTTTTCGTTGCCGGTGACCTCCATCCAGCCAAACAGCAGCGAGCCGCCGCGACTGACGATGTTCATCAGGCGGCCGGTCTCCTTAAAGGTCTTGGTGACCGACTTGTTGATGCCGCAGTGGATGGTCATAAAGTCCACGCCATCCTCGGCGTGCGCGCGCACGACCTCGAACAGGTCGTCCTTGGTCAGCTTGACCAGCGGCTTTTCCATGTAGCCGATGGCGTCGTACA
>DXZV01000252.1:1652-2071 GCA_019419485.1 Collinsella sp. | reverse complement strand
GCGTGAGCGATGCCAGCAGCGTATAGGTCACCATGCACACCAGCAGATCCTGGTTGGCGCGGCCCACACCCCACAGACCGCACAGCACCAAGATACCCACCTGGAGCAGCACGCCAAGCAGCATGGGGCCCGTGCACACAATGCCGGCGTAGCCATAGGCGCGCATCGTGGCAAACAGACCCTTGCGCCTAAATAGGCGTTTGAGCTCAAAACCGATTCCGGCCACCGGCTACTCCCCCTCTCTGGGCAGGTCAAACGCGCGCGCCGTCTCGTCGTACAGCGCGCGATAGTTGGCGAGCATCTGCTCGTGCAAGAAGTACGTGGCAACGCGACGCTGGCCACGCCCCCCCATCTCAATGCGACGAGCGCGGCTTGTGCACATGCGTTCCATAGCATCGGCCAAGCCCTTGCGATACATA
>DXZV01000252.1:0-1642 GCA_019419485.1 Collinsella sp. | reverse complement strand
ACATAGGCGGCGTCACAAAACCCGCCACGCCAAAGTCATCGCCCGGGGCGCCTTCGAGAAGCTCGCGACAGCAGCCCACCTCAGTCGTCACGCAGGGACGGCGCGCTGCAAGCGACTCCAGCACGCTGAGCGGCTGGCCCTCGGAGATGCTCGTCAAAATGGTAAAGTCGAGCTTTTCCATGTACTCAACCACGTTGACGCGGCCGGTAAAGATCAAGTCGCGCACGCCCAAGGTATCGACCAGCGCGTGACACTCGGCGCCGTACTCCTCGTCATCCACGCCGCCCATGATGTGCAGGCGCACGCGGGGCAGGCGCTCGTGCAGCTCAAAGAAGGCATAGATCATGGTCTTGACGTCCTTGATGGGCGCCAGGCGCACCACCGCGCCAATGTCCACCCAGCCGTCATCGGGCTTTAAGGGAATGTCCTTAAAGCGGTCAAACTGGATGCCGTTGGGGATGACCAGGCATTTGTCCGCATCGCAGCCCATATCGATCTGCGTCTTACGGGCGTTATGGAACAAACTGGTCACGCGGAAGGCGCGACGGTAGATCTCCTCCGAAAGCAGGTAGAAAAAGCGGATCCAGCGGTCCTTAAACGACGGCACCACCCAGTCAGCGCGAATGATCTCTTCCTCGCGCTCGCGGGTATAAATGCCGTGCTCGGTCAGCAGCACCGGAGCCTGGTGAACGCTTGAGCCCAGGCAGGCGAGCAGGCCGCCGTAGCCGGTCGAGATGGCGTGGTACACATCGGCCACCGGCACCTCGCTGCCCAGAAGGTAGAGCACGGGCAGCAGCATGGAGCGCATGGTGTGGAATGCATCGGCAAAGGGCGTGTATGGGTACTCGGCCAGGCACACGTCTCGAAAGATATCCATAAACGTGCGGCTCTGCAAAAACGAGAGCGGATGCACGCGACGGCGCTGGAAGATATCGAACAACACGTCCCAGTCCGGATTGGAGAGCGATACCAGGCGGCGCAGCGCCTCGCGCTCGCGGGCGTTAAAGTCGGCCTCTTCTTGCTCGCCCGAAAGGCGCAGGGCGTCGTCCAGAAACACCTCGTGTACCTCGACCACGTTGCCGGCCAGCTCGTAGACAAACTTGCCTCGGTCGGCAGCATGCGCGCCAATCACCCACAGCACAAACTCGTGCTCGGGCATGGCCTGTATGTAGCCGTGCATCCAGGTGGACACGCCGCCGTGCACATAGGGGTAGCAGCCCTCGAGTACCAAGCAGATTCTCATTTGTCGCCACCCTCCTTGCGTGCAATGGTCACCGTCTTGTCCGTGGCTTTAACCAGATACAGATCGCCCGTCAGATGCGTAATCTCGCCACCCGTGACTGCACCCGGCTCGCCGTTGTTGGCGCGGAACATGAGCCACGCCTCGTCGTGAAAATTGCCCAGGCTGAGCGTCCAAGCATCCGCGCTGGTATCCACGCTCACCGTCACGGACGAAAAGCGCTGGATGGCACCGGAGCACTCCGACGCCGTCTGGTGCCGCAGATCGGGCGCGGATTTGGTAAGCCAGTCCAGGTAGTCGGTCAGGCCGCCCTTGTAGACCTCCCAGCCCTCCTTGGCGCCGCGATCGGGATCGAGCAGATCATCCGGGTGCATAAAGTGCGTACTCACGTAGTGCATGTTG
>DXZV01000251.1:893-2073 GCA_019419485.1 Collinsella sp. | reverse complement strand
AGACACGCCAACAAGGTGCGATGTCGCACTCGAGAGGTACGACGCCGGCGTGCTCGCGCCATCCCCGTCGATGGCGCTGGCCCCGGCGAGCATCGAGGGCGTTGAGGTCCTCGAGAAATCCGAGGGGCGCGACCTCGACCGGCTGGTGAACGTCGACCTCGAGCACGGGGCCTATAAGCTGTCCCGCGACGTAGCGCCCCTGCAGCGGCTGTTCTCGAAGCACGTGCTGCGCGACTTCGATGCGAGATTGGCCGAGCTCGACGACGGCAGCGCCGCGCGCAGGACGAAGTCGATGGCCGGGCGCGTGTTCAAGGACGAGTTCGGCATGATGTGGCTCATCGTGGGCGACGACCTCGGCGAGTTCGTCGACGCGCTCGACCAGGACGGCAAGGAGCGACGCGTCACCGTGCTCGCGCTCAGGAAGCTGGTCGCCACACAGGGCGACGGGCGCTGGTTGACGAAGAGCCTCGATGAGACGGAGTCGGCCTTCAAGGGCAGGTATCAGCCGAAGGCGTGGCGCGGCGCCTTGCCGTCGCTGCGTCTAAGAGACCTCAGCGCAGGCGAATGACCCGAATCTACCGGCGCCCATTGGGGCCCGCCTTCCCCACCGAGGGAGGACGGGCCCTTTTTTGTGCCTGTATCAGCATGATTCAACCTGTTATTCCAGGTAGCGGTTTCCCTTGCCGCAGTTGCAGTCCTCGCATAGGGTCTGGAGGTTGGACATCACCGTCTTGCCGCCGCGCGATACGGGGACGATATGGTCGACGTGGAGCTTCACGCCGTCCTCGCGGCCGCGCCCGCAGCGGACGCAGTGAAAATCATCGCGACGGAGCACGTCGTAGCGCATCGCGCGAGTCACCTTGGCATGCTCCGCATCGTTGGCCATGCGGCGGTCCTGATATTCCAAGCGGCGCTTCTCACGTGCCTGCTTTCGTTTCGCCTTCTTGTGATCCCTGATAAGCATCGTGACGATAGCCTCAATGCCCCAAAGAACAGCAGCGAACATTACGAAAGGCATGAGGGCTTCTACCATTGCGTCCATTTGGGTTTCCTCTTTCTGTTATGTGGTTGATGTAGCAAACTGCCCGACTTGTACCCGGATGGGAGGAAATCTATTTGCTGAGCTGGGGGTCTATCGAATGAAAAGGCACCCGGTGTCCGGGCGCCAGCTTGGGTTCGT
>DXZV01000251.1:0-883 GCA_019419485.1 Collinsella sp. | reverse complement strand
CATCCCAGCCCCCGCCGGTTTCCGGCGGGGGCTGGGATGTTGGCGAATCGCGTCAGCCGTTCTTTGTTTGGCGGTATACGCGGAGCTCCCACTGCTTGCGCTCGACTTTCGCCACGGCGTCCAGGATGAAACCCGTGGCGAGCGAGAGCGCAGCCATGAACATGAGCGCTACGGCGAGGATCGCGGTCGGGAACCGGGGCACGAGGCCGGTGGCGAGGTATTCGGTCACGACCGGGATGCCGGCACACAGGCCGCCGATGCAGAACAGCAGGGCGACCAGCGAGAAAAACTTCAACGGACGGTAGTCCTTGAACAGGGTGCCGATCATGGCGATTACCTTCAGCCCGTCTCTCACTGTGTTCAATTTCGAGACCGAGCCCTCGGGGCGGTTTCGGTATTCCACGGGGACATCGGCGATCCGCCAGCGGCGATCGACGGCATGGATCGATAGCTCAGTCTCGATCTGGAAGCCCTCGGACAGGACCGGAAAGGTCTTAACGAACGGCCTGGACATGGCACGGTAGCCGGTCATGACGTCCTCGAAGCCGTAGCCGTATATCCATCTGATCATGGCGCGCACGAGGTCGTTGCCGAAGCCGTGAAAGGCGCGGGCGTTCTGCTGCGCATAGGTACCGTTGGATAGACGGTCCCCGACGACCATATCGGCCTCGCCCGCGAGGATGGGAGCGCAGAGCGATCGCGCCGGTTCCGCCGGGTAGGTGTCGTCGCCGTCGACCATGAGGTAGCAGTCGGCATCGATGTCGCGGAACATCTGCCGACAGACATTGCCCTTGCCCTGGCGAGGCTCATACTTGACGATAGCGCCTCGCGTGCGGGCGATCTCGGCGGTGCCGTCGGTCGAGTTGTTGTCGTAGACGTAGAC
>DXZV01000250.1 GCA_019419485.1 Collinsella sp. | reverse complement strand
GGAAATTAAGCATTGGTCTGGACGAAGCCGCCATCAAACGCATTGGCCTCGAGCACGCGGGCACAGCCGTTAACAACGTTATCGAGCGCCGTGGGGCTGACGTTGACCGAAACGCCGGTCTCATCGCGCAGGCGCACGTCGAGACCACGCAGCAGCGCGCCGCCACCGGTCAGCAAAATGCCGTAGTACATAAGGTCCGAAGCAAGATCGGGAGGCGTAGCGTCGAGTGCGTCCTTGACGGCCTTGGCCATCTCGTCGAGCGGCTTGTTGAGCGCGCGACGAATCTCCTCGCTCTCGATGCGCACGGTCTTGGGCAGACCGGTGATCACGTCGCGGCCGTTGACCTCGACGTCGAGTTCGTCCTTAAGCGGCACGGCGGAGCCGACCTTGATCTTGATGTCCTCTGCCGTACGCTCGCCGATGGCCAGGTTGTAGGCATCGCGAACGTGCGTGAGGATGGCCTGATCGAACTCGTCGCCGGCAATACGGATGGACTGCGAGACGACGATGCCGCCCATAGCGATAACGGCAACCTCGGTGGTACCGCCGCCGATGTCGATGACCATGGAGCCGGTGGGTTCCTCGACGGGCAGGTCGGCGCCGATAGCAGCTGCCATAGGCTCTTCGATCAGGTAGGCCTGGCGAGCGCCAGCCTGGATCGTGGCCTCAAAGACAGCACGCTTCTCGACCGACGTGACGCCGGAGGGAACGCAGACGACAACGCGCGGACGCGGGGTCCACGGATAGCGCTTCTCGGACGCCTTGTCGATAAAATAGCGAAGCATAGCCTCGGTAACATCGAAGTCGGCGATGACGCCGTCCTTCAGGGGACGAACGGCCACGATGTTGCCGGGCGTACGGCCGAGCATGCGCTTTGCCTCGATACCGACCGCCAGGATGCGCTCGTCGTTCTTATCGATGGCGACGACAGAGGGCTCGCGAATGACGATGCCCTTGCCGCGCACGGAGACAAGCGTATTTGCGGTGCCGAGGTCGATGGCAAGATCGCCCGCATAGCTACCGAAGAACATATCCATCAAAGAAAACAACGCAACTCCTGATGTGTTGGATGATTGCTGGAAAACTACTAGCTCATGATACTAGCGCAAGCCCGGCACCTCACTTGCGGTGAAGCGCCGGGCAAAGCTAAATCCCATAAGGTCACTACTGGTTGTCAGCAGCCGAGAAATCCATATCGAGCGAGGAAACGGCCCAGCCGATATGATTGTCGGAGCGCACGAATTTGACGGTGTACTCCTGCTCGCCGCCCTTGGACAGCGATGCCTTCACCTTAGCGGTCGTCTCGGTCATGGACTGATCCATGCCCTCGACGGACACGGTGGCGCCCTGCGGAATCGAGGAGATGATCATCGACTTGGCGTCCTCGGACAGGCTCGAGGCCAGGCAAGACTCGGCCTTTGCGGTGTCACCGTCGCCGGCAGCCTGGAACAGATCGGTGATAACCGACTCCTGCGAGGGGAAGCCAAAGCCGCGCGTGTAGGCAAAGCCCAGACCGCCCGCAGCAATCAAAATGAGCAGAAGCAGCACGATGAAGACTTTGAGACCCGTGTGGCGATGGCGACGACGGACCTTGGCCTGCTTACGATCCTGACGGTCCTGCTGGACCATCTCGGACTCGGACAGCGTAAAGAAGCCGGTGTCCGAGGGATCGGGCATAAACTGACCGGTCGCGCCCGTAGGATCGAGCGGATCGACGGCAGGAGCGTCCATCGCGGGCGCCGGAGCCGTGGCCATAGCCGTCTGGGCAGACAGCGCGGCAAGCGAATCGTGCACGCGGGCAAGCTCATCGGCCTGCTCGGAGGTGAGCTGGTAGATGCCATCGGCAGTAGCGGCGTTAAAGGCGTCGAGTGCGTCGGAGGGACGGCCGGCGGCAGAAAGCGCCTGACCCATGCCGGCGTTGAGCGCACGCGTGTCGTCGCGGGGGCCGGCAAAGTCGATAGCCGTGCGGTAGGTCTCCACGGCATCCGCCGGACGGCCGAGCTTAATGAAGCAACGACCAAGCCCGCCCAGTGCGGCGGCAGGAGCCGGATTGGCGCCGTCGATGGCAGCCTGACGGA
>DXZV01000025.1:6096-16862 GCA_019419485.1 Collinsella sp. | reverse complement strand
CAAACTGATGCGCCCCGCGCCCCATGCGCCGCAACGACCGTTACGACACCAAGGACCAGCCATGGCAACACTTTCCGAACAAGAACGCAAGCGCATCCAGCGATACTGCATCTATCCCAAGATTGCCGGCACAGCGCTTGCCATGGCATTTGTGCTGCCTTTTTTGATCATTCCCTTCGAAATGATTGACGACATCGTCTTCCATCACGAAGGCTTCCAAGAAACGGGTATGATAGCCGCCCTGGTGCTCACCGCCATCGAGCTCGTCATCTTCTGCTACTGCGCGCTCGCGCCGCGCTTTGGCATGCGCGGCAAGCAGTGGAAGGAAATGCAGCACCGACTCGTCGTCGAGCAGACCGAGAAAGACCGCTCGGCACAAATCGCGGGCGTTATTGGCACGCAGGCCGCCGCGCGCCTGCTCAAGAACAGCGACAACGAGACCGCGCGCAACCTGGGTGGCGCGGCAGAAGTCGCCGCTGCCGTAGGCGCCGTCGCCACCGCAGCGGACGTACTTACCGAAAGCTATGCCAACGCAAAGGCCATGGCGGAAGCCCATGGCGTGCCTATCCCCCGTGCAAAAAAGTGGATTATCGCGCTTGTGGCGCTGCCCCTCGCAATCGTGTGCGGTGCCTATATCCCGCAGCTGGCACAGGGAAACATCGAGATGCAGGAGAATGCCGAGGCCGCGGCCGAGCAGATCGCCATCGCCCGCAAGACGCTAGAGCCCGCATGCGAGTACGTGTCCGCCGATGACCCTTACGAGCGATATCAAGATTACGGCTATCACGTCCGCGGCTATCTGCACGAAGGCGACTCCGATACCCAGAAGACCTATACGTACCTGGATTTCGACAACAAGGGAACGCTCAAGGAAGTGAGTTACATAGCAGAGATCGACCCCGACGCGAGCCTTGAGGACAACCTCGCCCGCATCGAGCTCGACTTGGACGAACTTTCCTCTGTCGTCCAAACCGTAGACGTCAAGACCGTGAGTCCCGAGCTCCTAGCACCGCAAAAGCTCCCCGAAGAGTTTAGGCGGGCTTTTTTGAACGGTTCGCTCTACGAGAGAATCTCCATCAGGACGAGTGACAGCCCCATCAAAACGTACTATTCGTTTGACACGGATCCCGAGGATGAATTTGACGAGTACACCCATCCAAGCATCCGTATCACGTTGGTGGGCAAAACGAGCTAGGCGCAAATGTGACAAAGGGACTGTCCCTTTGTCACATTCCATGAAAAAGGGCACCGGCGTTAGCCGATGCCCTAAAGCTGCTGCAGATTAACTCCTACAGCGTATGACTAAGACGAATCGAACTATTCGTCCCAAGAGAGGCTCTTACCAGTCTTCTTTGCCAGCAGCAAGAACAGACCGATGATGACGTTGCATGCAATACAGAAGATGAAAACGCCCTGGAAGGAGCCGACAAGCTCGTATACCTTCATCATGACGGGCATGCCAAAGGCGCCGACGATATAGCCCACGGAGCAGATGAGCGCGAAGATGCGACCAAAGTCACGGGAGCCAAAGACGTCCATCACCAAAACGGTCAGAGCGGTGCCGGCGATGACGTACATGACGTCGTTAACACCGGCAGCAAGAATGCTGAGCGTCGAGTTGCCGCTGCTCATCATGAGCATGACAAAGGAGAGAATCGAGACGGCGAGCCAGCTCAGAATGGCCTTGGTGCTGCCAAACTTATCGCAAGTGGTACCGACGATCGGGTTGAGGAACAGGTCGAACAGCGATGCGGCGGAAACCATGAAGCCACCCACCATGGGGCTAAAGCCGACCTCGGCGGCATAGGTGGGGAACAGCTGGTTCATGCAGCAAGTAAGCTGAACGAGGCAGAGGAAGCCGATGCAGAAAAAGAATGCAGGCGACTTAATAGCGCGTGCGTAGCTAACGCCACGTGCACTATCCTCGGTCGTCTCCTCGGTCTCGGCGACCGTCTCGCCTTCGACATAGCCATAGGGCAGCATGCCCTTGTCCTGGGGCTTATAGCGGATAATCAGGATGGAAGCGGGAAGAATGAGCACGGCGGAGACGCCAGCGAGCACCAGATAACCAGTCCTCCAGCCAGCAGCCTCAATGACAGAGGTGATGACGGGACTCATGATGAGCATGTAAATCGAGTTCACTGCCCAAGCAAGACCAATTGCCAGGCCGCCAGATTTTTTGAACCACTGGTCAATAACATCGGACATGGCGACGCCGGTAGTGAAGGCGAAGCAAACGCCAATCAAAGCACCAGCTGCGATGAACATCCAGACTTCGGTGTAGAAGGCCATGCCTGCGCCAGCGGCGAGCAGAATAAGCTCGACGACGGGGAGCCAAAACTTGCCAACAACCTTGGGGATGAGTTTTCCGACAAACGGAAGAGCCGCTGCAAGACCAATGAGCGTTGCAGTGAAGTAATACGAGAAGATGGAGTAGTCAAATCCGAACTCCTCGCACACGGGCGCGACGAAGGAGCCAGCGATTACGCTATAGGATCCGGTCGTACCGGCAGACATGAGGCCGAGCGCGATCACGAGAACCCATGCGTAAACCTTGCTGCTCTTTAACTTTGCATTTTCCATTGATACAGCTCCTAGAGACCCAGAAGGGCGCACATAACGGCCTTAATGGTGTGCTGACGGTTCTCTGCCTCACGGAAGATGACCGACGCGTTGGCCTCAAAGCACTCGTCCGCAATCTCAAAGCCCTCGGTGATGATTTCACGATGCAGGTCGTTCTTGCACTGGTCGAGCAACATCTTGCCAACGCGGTGATTTGCGTTGTGAACAGAGGGGAGCTCGTGCATGCAGAAGATGTCGGGGTTGTTGGTGCGCTTGCACAGCTCACTGGTGACGCGATAGGGGTACAGGGACTCGGCGTCGCCAAGCCAAGAGTTGTAGTCGTCGGGGTCCAGAACCTCGTCGCCGCACTCGGGGTTGATGTAGCGCCACTCCTCGGTAACGATTACGTCGACACCGTCCAGAGCATCAAGGTCAGAGGTGATGGTGAAGGTCCTGTTAGGCGCGTACTTGGCGTAGCAGGCCTCAACCTCCTCGATCATTTCCTTGCACATCTGGTGACGGAGGTCGTCGGGGCCGATGGCGAGGAAGTCCATGTCGAGCATCGCGCACAGACGGCCATACCACACGGGGGCGCCGGCGCAGTTGCCAACGAAGGCCATCTTCTTGCCACGGCTCGTGCGCAGACCACCCCACTGCTCCTCCATCGTGAGAGCGTCAGCGAGCATCTGGGTCGGGTGATCGCCGAGGGTGAGGGCATTGATGACTGGAATATCGACCAAGTCGGCGACATCATAGAGGAACTGCTCGTCCTTTTGTGCACGATAGACAATGAGATCATACATGCCGTTGAAGACGCGCATGGCATCCTCGATGGTCTCGCAATCGCCCATGTGGGAGTTGGTCAGATAGGTGAAGCCCATGCCCAGGTCGTTGCAAGAGGTCTCAAAGGCGCAACGAGTGCGGGTCGAGCCCCACTCAAAGTTGGCGAGAACGTTCTTGCCGGGGAAGTAGCGCTGGTCGACACCGGACTTTTTCTGGGCCTTGAGGTTCCAGGCAAGATCGATGAGGTAACGGAAATCCTCAGAGGAAAGATCGTGGATGTTGAGGTAGTCGCGACCGCGAAGGCTGTTGTTCATGCCTATTTCCTTTCAATTGTTTGATGGGTAAG
The DNA here is from genome assembly GCA_019419485.1 of Collinsella sp. GTDB lineage: Bacteria > Actinomycetota > Coriobacteriia > Coriobacteriales > Coriobacteriaceae > Collinsella. Next base: position 13,171 of record DXZV01000025.1, on the reverse strand, counting down.
TGTCGAATGCGCCCCCGAGGGAAACACGGATATCCCTCGGGGACTGTAAATGTGGCGCTTGGATCAGGCAGCGCAAGTTTAAGAACTTGCTAGCAGCTGGCGGCCACGTCCTTGGTCCAGCAGTGCACGCCGCCGCCGGACAGGTTAAGCGCGAGAGAGTCGATCATGATGACCTTGCGATCGGGGAAGCAGCTCTCAAGAACCGCCTTGGCCTGCTCGTCCTTCTCCTTCACGACTTCGCTCATGCCTTCGTGGTAATAACGCTGGCCAAGAACGACGCCGTTGCAGATGAGGAAGTTGCAGTAGCTTGCTGCGGCATAAAAGTGAACGGGGCCTTCGGGCCAAGGGGTGCCATCCATGAACTTGCCGCCCATTTCGTCGATGAAGCCCTTATACAGCTCGTAGTCCTCGTCGCCGGGGGCGATGACAACCTCGATCGGCTCGGCAGTGGGCATGCGGACGATTTCGAAGGGCTTGCCCTCCCAGTCCGTCTCGGCGCGTAGAATCTCGTAGGCGGCGTCGATGCGACGACGCGATTCCGCGCCCGCCTTGCTCGAGGCGGCCTCCTCATCGGATACCTCGGCAAGAAGAATCTTGTTCGGGGTGATAAAGCGGCACATCTCATCGATGTGGGCGGCGAAGCTCATGCCGAAGACAGGAGTTCCATCTTCCTTCTCGTCGAGGATGCCCAGTCGATAGTCGTCGTCCTCAAGCATAGGCTGCGGCAGCCAGATAACCTTGTTGAGGTTGTAGATGCGCTTGTACTCGGCCTCCACTTCCTCTTTTGAGAACTCGGGATTGCGCTTGCGGCATTCCGTGTCCTCGATGGCGATCAGGGTGCCGTGACCGTCAAACTCGCGGTCGCCGCCCTCCGAAACCATTTCGGAATTGACGATATCGAAGCACCCGAGCGCAACCGCCATGTGAACAGCTGCCCTGCGTGCGGACTGGCACTCTGGGGAGTTCTTGTCCCACACGCCATAATAGGTCCAAGCGGGGTTGACCATATAGGAATGGCCTTCGTCGTCGACCATGATGCTGGGGCCGTTGTCGCGAACGTAGAAGTTGGAGTCTTCGAACTGCGTAATCTGGATACGGTCGAGGTCCACCCCTTCTTCTTTAAGGCGCGAGCAGGCTTCCTCGTAGGAGCCGGGGGTGCCACAGTTGAGGTTGACCGTAACGTCGCCATACTCAAGCAAAGCTTTAATTACGTCAACGCAGGGCTGGCGATTATCGAAGCCCTCTGCGCGAATGTAATCGGGAAGCCATGTCACATAGACGTTGGAGCGCTTCTCAAACTCGCCCGGCATACGATAGTTCTCGTACATGGTTGGTCCTTCCGTCGGGTTTCCCGCAATGCTGTCCGGCCGCGACAATAGCGGGGTTACACCAGCTATAGTACTACTATACCTACCGTTCGGTAGGTGTTTTTGTATAATTACCATTCGCCTGTCGATACCTACCGTTCACCGTTTATAGTGGTCGTGTTTGGACACGAATTGATGTTCCGTTGCCATTCTTAATAATGTTGGCAATGCGGAAGTGATTTGCAATGGAGAAGTGAAGCGTGAGCACAAAGGGAAAAATATTGGACGCAATGTATGATCTTGTGGCAGAAGTCGGTTACGACAAGGCGTCCATTGGAAAAATCTGCGACCGTGTCGGTATATCCAAGCCATCGGTGTACTACTACTTTCCCTCTAAAGAGGATATTTTCACCACGCTCTTAGATAGTATGTTTCCGACTATCGACTATCAGCGCGACTACTCGCTAATAGTCGATAGGGACGGATTCAAGGCGGCGCTTATCGAGCTCGGCAATTCGGTTATAGGTGGCTATCGTAGTGATGAAAAGCGCCGTCGCGTGCTGGCCGAGGTCAGTATTCAGGCAAATCGAATCCCTGCAGTTCAGGAACGTCAGGCAACGGCGATCAACCGAACTATGGACGCGCTTAAAGACATCCTTCTCCATGGCCTAGAAATTGGCGCGTTTTCCGATGAAACAGACGTCATGCTGTACGTGCAGATTCTTTACACCGTACTTGAGGGAGCGAGCAATACCGTTGCCCAAGATGAAGACATCGATGAAAAGGCTGTTTGGGCAGGGATCGTCGAACTCATGTTTAAATAGGCGCGTAATAACAGAGGCACCTTGGCAAGCGCGATGCGACGACTTGCGAGGTCGCGGAATGGTTCGAAACCCGTGTTCGCGATGATTGCAAAAGTTGTTGAATAGAAATTGGGGCCGATTCCAGCTATGTTGGAATCGGCCCCAATTTCGTTTTAACTTGCGGAGACAAATGACAGGGCTGAAGGGCAGTTCGTTGGTCAGGTTATTTCGCGGTAGTCTTATTGAGGAGACCGGAAACTAAAGCAAATGTCGCAATCAGAAGGTTGCAGATGATACAGAAGACGAATACTCCTTGGAAAGACCCTGCCATACCGTAAACCTTCATCATGACTGGCATTCCGAAAGCTCCGACAACATAGCCCGCTGAGCAAATAATCGAATAGATCCTTCCAAAATCGCGTGATCCGAAGAGCGAGAGGAGAATCATCGGCATTGCAGTTCCAACGATGGCGAACATGACGTCGTTTACGCCGGCCGCGATGATGGAAACGGTCCCGTTGCTTCCGCCAAAGATGAGAAGTAGGAATGAAAGAATGCTGACTCCCGTCCATGCGACCGTTGCTTTAATAGCACCGAGCTTGTCGCATGTTTTGCCTACGAAGGGATTTAGGAAAATATCGGAGAGCGAAGCCGCCGAAACCATTAGGCTTCCCACGATGGGATTGAAGCCGACCTCGCTTGCATAGGTCGGGAACAGCTGGTTCATGCAGCAGGTGAGTTGCGCCACGCAGAGCAGAAGGGCGCAGAGAATAAAAGATGGCGTTTTCGCGGCATCGCGGAGCGCCATGCCCGAAGAGACATCTTCCTTTTCATCGGCGCTGTAGCTCTCATGGGTTTCGGAGGTAGTCTCTCCGTACGGAAGCATATTGCGATCAGAAGGCTTAAGGCGAATGATGAATGCGCTTGTGGGCAATATCATGGCTGCAGAAACGGCCGCAAGTACGATGTAACCCGTACGCCAGCCTTGCTGCTCGATGACCAGTGTAATGACAGGACTCAATAGCAGCGTGCAGAGAGAATTAACGCCCCACGCAAGGCCGATGGCAAGACCAGACGATTTACTGAACCATTGGTCAATGACATCGGACATGCAGACACCCGTTGTGAACGAAAAGCAGATGCCGATCACTGCGGCGGAGACGATGAACATCCAGACCTCGGTGTAGAACGCCATTGCGGCGCCGGCGGCAATAAGGACGAGTTCAACGCAAATATGCCATGGTTTGCCGATTACTTTTGGAATGAAACGACTCAAAAGCGGAAGCCCAAGCGCAAGGCCAAGAAGAATCGCGGTGAAATAGAAAGAGAAAGAAGTGTAGTCAAAGCCCAGGTCTTCACATACAGGAGCGATGAATGAGCCGGCAATGATGCTGTAGGTGCCGGTTGTTCCCGCAGACATTAAACCGAGCGCAATAACGACAATCCAAGCAAATGCGCCGCTCTCACGGGGGCGGTCCTTTTCGGCTGGTGCGATGAGAGTCATGGTTACTCCGTTTCTATCGGCAATGCAACCTATATGCCTACCGATAGGTATATAAAGATGGAGATTCTTCGTCAAGTGTTAAGCGGGGAGCGGGGACCCTTAACGTGCCGAACGGTAATTGGGCCCCCAATGTGACAAAGGGACAGTCCCTTTGTCACATTATTCGGAGCGTAGGGCTTCCACAGGGTCTTTCTTGGATGCGCTGCGAGCCGGCAGCAGGCCGGCAACGACCGTCAGCAACACCGAAATCACAATGAGCAGCAGCGCATCCTGCGCGGGAAGACTCATCAGATTGGGGACCTGCTTGGCGGCAAGTGCCCAGGCATTAACCGGAAAACTCACGGCCACCACGACGACAATGGCAAAGACGCCGGCAATGAGGCCTTCGATAAAGGTCTCAGCGTTGAACACGTTTGCCACGTTGCGCTTTGACGCGCCGATCGCGCGCAGGATGCCAATCTCCTTTTTGCGCTCCAGCACGCTGATGTAGGTGATGATGCCGATCATGATGGAGCTCACCACCAAACTGATACTCACGAATGCGATGAGCACCAAGCTGATGGTGTTCACGATGTCGGTCACCGAGCCCATGATGATGCCCATGTAGTCGGTATACGAGATTGCCTGCTCATCGTGGCCAGCAGCTTTGACCTGCTTGTTGTACGCATCGATGTAATCGAGCACGCGCTCCTTGGCCTCAAAGTCGCGCGGGAAAATCTTGACCGAAATGGGGTCCGCCTCGTCCGCATAGCCCAACGTGGTCAGATTGTTGTCGTAGGTGAGCTTCGATGCCTTGGCATAGCTCATCATGAGCGAGCTCAGGTCCTCGGCGTCCATGTTGAAGTGGATGGCACGAGCAAAGGCGCCCGCATCCACGCGCATGGCGCTCGCCAGGTTGGCAAAACTCGAAGACATCTGCGTCGTCATTTGGTCCATGAGCCCTGCCGCACCCGCCTTGAGCTGGGTTGATACCGTCGTCGCAATCTGCTCGCTGACCGCCTTCATCACCTGATCCATAGACTGCTGCAAATACGGAGCCAGCTGCTTTTGCACATAGTCGCCCATCACCTGCTGCAGACGCTCGGCCAGGGCATCGCCGCCGAGCGCCCTGAGCTGAGCCAGGTATTGCTGGGCTGCGGCATCATTCTCAAGGTACGCCGAAAATGCGGCAGCAAGCTTTGATGCATCCTTAAGATCTTCGGGTGACAGCGCCTTAAACTGATCAGAGCGCATAAAGCCCTCAAACAGCTGGTTGGCAAGTGCTCCCACCTGCTGCATTTGCTCGGGCGTGAGCTCAAGACCATCAAAGATGCCCGAGAAATCTGGGGCCGGCGCCTTGGCCATGATGTCACTAAAGTCGATGTCCTTCCCAACACCCGAAAGGTCAAGGTCCAGCCCGGACAAGTCGATACCAGAAAGGTCTATACCGCCGGCCGCACCCGAGAGCGCAGACGTATCGAGTGAGAACGCGCTCTTCAGCGCCGCCTCGTCCACACTAAACATACTGCCCAAATCCACGCCCTGCTTGGCTTCGCCCTGCAGCTCGTCGAAGGTTTTGCCCGTAAAGACATCCGTCTCGGGGTGGGCAAGCTGCTCCTGCACAATCTGCGAATCGGCAGCACGCTCCATAAGCTGGCGAGTCAGCGCATGCGTATAGGCAATGCCCGGAGTCAATGCGCTCGCGTTGGCCGTCTCGTTGGGTCGCACCACGCCCACAATGCGCACGTCAATACCGTCGGCAACCTTGGCTTTCATAAAGTCGGCGTCGCCAGACATGTCAGTCCACATGCCGGTCTCTTCGTTTTTGCGATATGCATCGGCCGGCGACAGCACCTTAAATGTCGTGGACAGCGCATCGTCGTAGGTAAAGTCGGTGCCGGTCTCGGGCGTCTCGACCTTGCCGTCGGCCGTCATGGCGCTGTTGACCAGGTCGTTGAGCTCATCGATATCCAGCGCGCCGATGCTATAGAGCGTATAGTCGCCCACCGTGCCGCGGTCCGAAAGCACCATCACGGCTTCGTTAGCAGACATGGGCCAATGGCCCGCCACGACATCGTATTGGCTGTCGAGCAGGCTCTGGTCGTCGATCATCTCGTTAAAGACCGAGGTTCCCATGGATTCCATGCTCACCGTTGCCGCCGAGCTCGCGCCTCCGCTCATGACCTCGGTCATGGCGTTGGGCACCAGCCGGACAGGCTTCTCATCGCCCTTGCCGGCACGATAGACAACCGGCGATACACCGTAGCCGTACTGAATGGCGTTGACCTCTTTGTCGATACCGTCACCGCCGCCGTCAAGCCATGCCTTAAAGCTCGTCATATCGTTAGATTTAACGCTTGCGAACATATCCTTTACGGCCGTGACCACGGGAATCTTATCCGTTCCCTTAGCCTTGCCACCGGTAGCGTCATCGGACGAGGCCTCGCCCTTGGATACCTCCTCATCGGTAGCCCCCTGTCCGCCCATCATGGACGACAGGTCGTAATCTTGTTTGGAAATCGTAAGCGGGTAGCTTGAGAGCGTGTCCTCCTCGACCTTTTTGATGTAGCCGTTTACGCCGTTGGAGAGCGCCAGAATCGCTGCGATACCAATAATGCCAATCGAACCTGCGAAGGCAGTCATGGCCGTACGGCCCTTCTTGGTCATGAGGTTTCGGGCAGAAAGCCCCAGCGCCGTCACAAAGCTCATCGAGGTTTTGCGCGTGGGCTTGGCCTCGCGACGCGCGGCCTCGGTAGCATCAAAGGGATCTGAATCGTCGGTGACCTTGCCGTCCGCCAGGCTGACGATGCGCGTGGCGTACTGGTACGCCAGCTCGGGATTGTGCGTGACCATGATGACCAGACGATCGCGCGCAACGTCCTTGAGCAAATCCATAACCTGCACGGATGTCGTTGAGTCCAAGGCGCCGGTCGGCTCGTCAGCCAGCACGATTTCGGGGTCGTTGATCAAGGCGCGGGCAATGGCCACGCGCTGCATCTGCCCGCCCGAAAGCTGGTTCGGGCGTTTGTCAACGTGCTCGCCCAGACCAACCGCCTCGAGCGCCTTACGCGCACGCTGGCGGCGCTCGGCATGTCCCACGCCCGTGAGTGTAAGCGCCAATTCCACGTTTTCCAAAATGCTCTGATGCGGAATGAGGTTGTAGCTCTGAAACACAAAGCCAATGCGATTGTTTCTGTAGGCATCCCAATCGCGGTCGCTGAAGTCCTTGGTCGAGATGCCATCGATCAGCAGGTCGCCGGAATCGAAATGGTCGAGTCCACCAATGACGTTGAGCATCGTAGTTTTACCCGAGCCCGAAGGACCCAGGATGGCTACAAACTCGTTATCGCGAAAAGACAGGCTTACGCTGTCGAGCGCTACCTGCGTAAACGACTGCGTAACGTACCTTTTGCAAATAACTCTGAGATCCAGCATGGACGGCAACCTCTCCCCCGCCGTTCGCATCCAACGCGTTTGACCTA
>DXZV01000025.1:0-6086 GCA_019419485.1 Collinsella sp. | reverse complement strand
TGACCTACTCTATCAGCTTTTTTGCCGGTACCAGCAAGGAATGTAACGAACAAAAATGTAACGAACAAAAAACGGGACGGCACGCCGCATGGCGCACCATCCCGCACATAACATCGAAGGTGTGACAAAGGGACTGCCCCTTTGTCACACCTTTGTCGCATTCGAACCTACTGTTCGCTCTTCGCGAGTGCCTGATCGATCAGTTTGTTGAGCGCCTCGCGCTGCTCAGCAGAGTTGATACCGCCCATGATCGGCTCTCCCACGATGTTGCCGTTCTGGTCGATCACATAGGTGGTCGGGAACGAGTACAGGTTGGAGGTGAACTTTCCGGCCTCGCTGTCCGACTTAAACCAGATGTTTTTATACGTCACGCCCTTCTTGGAAAGCACGTCCTTGGCATCGGCCACCTCGTCTTTTTTGCCGTCGAGCGTAAAGGAATTAACGCCCACGACCTGGCCGCCCTTCTCGGCAAGCTCCTTGTTGAGCTTCTCCAGATCGCCCAGCTCTCCCACGCACGGCTTGCAGGTGGTAAACCAGAAGTTCATGACGGTGACCTTGTTCTTGGAGAACAGCTCGTCGCTGTTTACATCGTTGCCGTCCAAGTCCTTGCCCTTAAAGCTGGGGAACTTCGTCTCCCCGCTCTCGCCGTTGGTCATGCCTGCGGTCGAGGCATCAACACTCTCCCCCTCGCCGGGCGTGCTGCCGCATCCGGGGAACTCCTTCTCCAGCGCCATGAGCTTGTCCTCGATCTCCTTGACCTGCTGCGCGCCGGCCTTAAGCGTCTTAAGCTCGTCAGCCGCAAACTGATCCTTGGCGCCCTCGATGGTATCGAGCAAGAAGTCGCCGTAGTTCTTGCCGTCCTCAATCATGGGAGTGTCTTTGTTGGCCGCAAGGAACACCTTTTCCCATAGGGCGTTATCGCTCGCAAAGATCTCGTTTTCCTTTTGCAGCAGCTGCTGGTACAGCTTGGCCGCCTCCTCGGCGCTCGACGGCTTTTGTGCCACAAGCTCGGCAATCTGCGCATCGCCGCTCGTGGCATCCTTCGCGTCGCCCTTGGGGGCAGAGCACGCCGCGAGAGTCAGCGCCAGCACGGGCAGCATCAACAAGGCCGCAATTTTTGACAGTTTCATGGTTCCTCCGTTTATATCGAAACTTATATAGGTACCTATTTGTTTTCGCAGGCCTGCGTGGGCTGCGTGGGCTTGTCGCCCGTCACACCCAGCCCGTAGCGAAAGCTAATAGCATCGACGGGGCACGCGCCCACGCATTTGCCGCAACGAATGCACTCGGCATGGTCGGGCGTACGCGTAACGTCCACGTCCATCTGGCACACCCTGGCGCACTTGCCGCACGAGACGCATTTACAATGATCGACCTGAATCCCCAGCAACGACACCTTGTTCATAAGTGCATAAAATGCGCCGAGGGGGCAAATCCATTTACAGAAGGGGCGGTAGAACAGCACGCTCAGCACCGCAACCACAATGAGGATCGCGAGCTTCCAGGTAAAGAGCTTTCCCAGCGCAGAGCGGATTCCCATGTTCATGATGGACAGCGGAATCGCGCCCTCGAGCACGCCCTGCGGGCAGATGTACTTGCAAAAGAACGGGTCGCCCATACCCACATCGTTTACCACCAAGACGGGCAGCAGCACCACGGCAAACAGCAGCACGGCATACTTGATGTACGTGAGCGGCTTGAGCTTTTTCGTGGAGAGCTTTTTGCTGGGAATCTTATGCAGAAGCTCTTGCAGCCATCCAAACGGGCACAAAAAGCCGCATACAAAACGTCCCAGCAGCACGCCGATTAGAATGAGCGTTCCGGTGACGTAATACGAAAAGCTAAACTTAGACGAGCCCACCACCGACTGAAACGACCCGATGGGACACGCACCTGAGGCCGCCGGACACGAGTAGCAGTTGAGCCCCGGCACGCAGACGGCTTTGCCCGCTCCCTGGTAGATGCCGCCCTTGGCAAAGTTAGGCAGGTGAATATTGGTCGCAAGCGTCGCCGCCGCCTGAATCAATCCACGAAATCGCGCTAAAAGATGCGATGCAGTGTTTTTTCTTTTATCCAATTCCGATACACTCCAAGCACAGCCTGATTGCCTTGGCCAGCACGGCATCTGCCTCGCCGCGCATAACGCCAAAGCACACCATGGCTACCCCAACGATCAGCAAAGCCACCTGCGCCACAGGCTTAATCGCTTTGAACAATCTGACCACTCCTTTCGTTTCGCGACCCATTGGACCATACCGACTATAAAATCCGTGTTAAGCGTGAATGACTATGCAAGGAGAACGTTATGCGCATCTTGGTCGTCGAGGACGAGCGGGCGCTGTGCGATGCGATCGCACGCAGCCTGCGCAACTTGGCCTATAGCGTCGACTGCTGCTACGACGGGCAGCAGGCCCTCGATCTGCTCGATGTCGAGACCTTTGATCTTGTCGTGCTCGACCTCAATCTCCCCCATGTCGACGGCATGACCGTGCTCAGGCAACTCAGGACAACTGATTGTGAGACCAAGGTGCTTGTGCTCTCGGCACGTGGCGAGGTCTCCGACAAGGTAGCGGGGCTCGATGCGGGCGCCAACGACTACCTCACCAAGCCGTTCCATCTTGACGAGCTGGCGGCACGCATACGCAGTCTCACGCTCAGGCGCTTTACGCAAAACGACGTTGTTCTAACCTGTGGATTGTTGAGCTTTGACACCAAGGCGCGCCTCGCCTCCGTGGGCGGCGAGACCCTATCCCTCACGCGCAAGGAGACCGGCATCTTGGAATACCTGATGCTTAACCAGGGGCGGCCGGTGAGCCAGGAAGAGCTTATCGAGCATGTATGGGACAGCAGCGTCAACAGCTTTAGCAACGCGACCCGCGTGCATATCTCGTCGCTGCGCAAAAAGCTGCGCGGCGCGTTGGGACATGACCCCATCCGCAACCGAATCGGCGAGGGCTACGTTATGGAGGACGGCGAATGAAGCGACTGTCCCTGCAATGGCGTATCACGTTGATGACAGCTCTGCTGATATGTTTGACCTGCGTACTTATTAATTGCTTGGTTGGCTACTCCGGTATGCGCTACATGGACTCGATCGGCAATGAAGCGTCGACGCATAGCAAGGTGGAAGCAGGCTCGCCCAGCTCATTTGACCCGACAAGCAAAGAGCTCGACGATGAGCTGACCATCGTCGTGAGCGACGCCCAAGAATCGTTTGGCGCGACGAGCTGGTACATAACCGCAGTGGTAACGCTGCTCGGCGGCGTCCTGGCCTACTTTGTGAGCGGGCATGCGTTGCAGCCGTTGCGCTCCTTTGCGGCACAAGTCGAGAGCGTGCGGCCCGATAACCTCGCCGACACAAAGATCAGCGAGGATGTGCCCTCTGAGCTCAGGCGCTGCAGCGCGTCGTTTAACGACATGATTGCCCGCCTTGACGAAGGGTTTTCTGCACAAAGACAGTTTACGGGCAATGCGGCACACGAGCTGCGCACGCCCCTCGCGCTTATGCAGGCCCAGGTTGAGCTGTTTTGCGCCGAGCATCCCGACGCCGACGCCGATACGGCGCGTCTGCTCAGCCTGCTGCAGGAGCAGACCGAGCGAATGACACACATGACAAAAACCCTGCTCGAGATGAGCGAGCTACGAAGCGTCCCCTGCAACGACTCTATTGAGCTGGCGCCGATGATCGAAGAAGTGCTTACCGACCTGGCGCCCCTTGCCGAGCAAAAAGACATCACGCTTGCAAGCGAGGGCGACGCGCAAACAATCGGCAGCGACACGCTGATCTATCGGCTGCTGTTCAACTTGACCGAAAACGCCATTCGCTACAGCGCGCCCAACTCGACCGTGCAAATCGGCGCCCTCGCCGAAGGCGACCGTGTACTGTTGCGCGTGCGCGACCAGGGGCCGGGCATTCCCGAGCAATACCAGACGAGCATTTTTCAGCCCTTCTTTCGCGTCGACAAATCGCGTAGCAGGGCATATGGCGGCGTGGGACTGGGACTTGCGCTGGTCTGGGAGATCGCCGCACTCCACGGCGGCTCCATCGAGGTCGAAGAGAGCTCGGAGCGCGGAACGACCATGCTCGTGACTCTTCCCACTCGCGCACTCGGCTCATTAAAATAACGAACGAGATGGCACGCCGCGTGGCGTACCATCCCGCACATAATATCGAGGATGCGACAAAGGGACTGTCCCTTTGTCGCATCTGCTAGTTCTCGTCGCCTACCAGCTGAGTTAGCTTACTCCCACTCGACCGTGCCAACGGGCTTCGGCGTGAGGTCGTAGCAAACGCGGCAAATACCGGGGACCTCGGCGGTCACGCGAGCGGTAATGCGCTTGAGCAGCGCCCAATCGAGCTCGGGCACCTCGGCGGTCATGACGTCGACGGTGTTGATGCAGCGAATAATGCAGGGCCAGTCGTAGGCACGCTTGCCCTCGCGCACACCGGTAGCGCGGAAATCGGGCACGACGGCAAAGTACTGCCAGATGGTCAGACCGGCCCTATCGATCTCTTCGCGCACGATGGCATCGGCCTCGCGCAGCGCCTCGAGACGGTCACGGGTGATGGCGCCGAGGCAGCGGACGCCCAGGCCAGGACCGGGGAACGGCTGACGCTCAACCATGTTCTCGGGCAGGCCGAGCTCGCGGCCCACGACGCGCACCTCGTCCTTGTACAGCAGCTTAACGGGCTCGCAGAGCTCAAACTGCAGGTCATCGGGCAGGCCGCCCACGTTGTGGTGAGCCTTCACGCCATCCTGGGACTCCAGGATGTCGGGATAGATGGTGCCCTGGGCGAGGAAGCTAACCTCGTCGCCAACCTTGCGGGCCTCCTCCTCGAACACGCGAATGAACTCGGCGCCGATAATCTTACGCTTGGCCTCGGGCTCCTCGACGTCCACGAGCTTATCCAGGAAGCGATCAGTCGCGTCAACATAGACCAGGTTGGCGTCCATCTGGTTCTTGAAGACGTCGACGACCTGCTCGCTCTCGCCCTTGCGCATCAGGCCGTGGTTCACGTGCACGCAGATGAGTTGCTTGCCGATGGCCTTGATGAGCAGGGCCGCGACAACGGAGCTGTCAACGCCGCCGGAAAGGGCCAGCAGGACCTTCTTGTCGCCAATCTGCTCACGGATTGCAGCAACCTGCTCTTCGATGAACGCCTGAGCGAGTTCGGGAGTGGTGATACGCACCATGTCGTCGGGACGCTTGTTGGAATCCATGCAAAGCTCCTTTTCGGTTCGATGGGAATGCGCCACATGTATGCAAACGCACCGTCATATGACCTCATTATATGCAGAGCAAGGTCCGTTTCGCATCGCTGCAGCGGAGCTTTTTGCAGGGGCGGCAGTTTTTCTATATCCCAAGGTCAGCTAGGCTTCGGTAGCCACCTTGGGAGCATCGCCAATAGCCTCTTCCTTTATACGTTCGGCATAATCATAGGCGATGCCCACAAATTCCAGTCCCGAATAACAGGAGTACAATTGCTGCCAGTGTTGCCACCTGATGGGAGATGGAAGATGGACTGCGATGGCTACCCGCGCATTCCCATGCCGTTGATGTGCACCGCCTTTGTGCCGGGGCAGATTGACGCTGCGGTCGCAGGCATTTCCGACCCCGATTCGCGCGCCATTGCCACGGCAGAAGCGCTGTACTTTCGCGGACAGGCCGCCCTCGCTGCCAAGACGGCGCGCCCCTATCTTGACGCCACCGATTCCGCGCTACGCTATTCCGCATGCTTTATCTGCGGATACGCCAGTCTGTCGCTCAACCGTATCGCCGACGCCCGCCGGTGCCTTGCTGGCATCCTCGATACGCCGGCCGGCGAGGAATTACCCGCCGTCCACGCCACGCATATCCTGTTCGCCTCGGCCGCGAGTGTCCTGTTGCACTTGCCTTCCCCGTATTCTGCCGAAGAGTTTTATCCACTTGCGGCACATCTGCCCGAAGGCCTGCGCCTGTTCGCCAGCTACGTGATGGCGCACGCGTTGTATCTGCGCGGCGAATACGGCCGTAGCTTGGGCATGGCGGAAAACGCCCTGATTATGAAACAGGGAAGCTACCCCATCTCGGAGCTATTCCTGCAC
>DXZV01000249.1:1510-2087 GCA_019419485.1 Collinsella sp. | reverse complement strand
AGCGGGTAGTTCTCGTCCCGCGTGACCACGCCGCCGCCGGTGGAGAGCACCAGGCCGCTGCGCTTGGAGATGTCGGACAACGCCGCCGTCTCCTGCTCGCGGAAGGCCGCCTCGCCGCGCTCGACGATATAGTCGGCACAGGGCATGCCCAGACGCTTCTCAAGCGCGGCGTCTAAGTCGATGTGCTCGCGGCCGGTGAGCAGGGCGATCTGCTCACCCACGCGGGTTTTGCCCGAGCCCGGCATGCCAATCAGCGCGATATTCTGCTCGCGGTGGGACAGCCGCTCCGTCACATCCAGGATGCGCTCGCGCGGTGTAATCTGACCGGTGTAGCGCTCGACAGCTTGTGCTGCTTGTGCCACAAGCATGAGCAAGCCGCCGATGCAGGGGATGCCGTGGCGCTCGGCCTCGAGCATCAGACCCGTACGGGCGGGGTTGTAGACAATGTCGATGACGCCCTCGAGCGCATCGAGTCCCTCGAGCGTGCAGGGAGCGTCGGGGCAGTGGGGGAACATACCGGCGGGCGTGCAGTTGACGAGCAGCGCGGCATCGGATTGCTGCGCGATGTTGTCGTAAT
>DXZV01000249.1:0-1500 GCA_019419485.1 Collinsella sp. | reverse complement strand
GTCGTAATTGACCTCGCTCGTGCGACCCACGGGTACGACGATGGCTCCCAGATCGCCGAGCACCATGCTGGCCGTAGTGCCAGCGCCACCGGTGGCACCGAGCACGAGGGCTTTTTTGCCGGCAACCTCAACGCCCAGCTCCTCGACAAGGCACTGAAAACCGAAATAGTCAGTGTTGTCGCCGCGCAAGCGGCCGTCGGGCAGGCGTGTGATGGTGTTGACGTTGCCCATGCGCTCGGCCAGGGGACTCAACTCGTCCAGGTATTCCATGACGGCGCGCTTGTAGGGGATGGTCACGTTGGTGCCTTCCCATTCGTCGCCGGTCATAAAGGTCTGGAGGTCCTCGGGCTCGCGCTCAAAACGCACATACTCCAGCCCTGCGAGCTCCTTGTAGATGGTCGGGGTGTAGCTGTGGCCCAGCACGCGGCCCAGCACGCCGTAGGGGCGGGTTGCAGTGACATCGGCCATCTAGAGCACCTCCGTGTAGCTGCCAAAGTAGGTGAAGCTCTCGCACACGTCGTCGATTGAGTCGAGCAAGTCGTCGAGGGCCTTGCTGCCAAAGGGGCAGTCCAGGTCAAAGTAGAACATAAACTCAAAGTCGTGCCCGGGGATGGGGCGGCTCTCGAGCTTGATGAGGTTAATGTTGAGTGCGTAGAAGCGCTCGAGTACGCGATAGAGCGCGCCCGGCTCGTTGGCCGTGGTGATCATAAGCGAGGTACGGTTGGCACCGGGATAGACGCGCGGCTCGCGGCTGATGACGACAAAGCGCGTGTAGTTGTTGTCCGAGTCCTGGATGTTGGGCTCCAGCACCTCCAAGCCGTAGAGTGCCGCACAGCTGCGCGAGGCGATAGCGGCGACGTCGGTGCGCTCGGAGTTGGCGACCATCTCGGCCGACATGGCGGTGTTGGGGTACTTGGTGGCATGCAGGCCGTGGCCCTCGATAAAGCCGGCGCACTGGGCAATGGCTTGGCCGTGGCTGTAGACCTCGCGCACGTCGGCGAGCTTGGTGCCGGGTTTGACGAGCAGGTTGTGATCGATCTTGAGGTGCAGCGAGCGCACGATATGGAAGTCGAACTGTGCGAGCAGGTCGTAGACGGCGTTGACTGAACCGGCGGTTGAGTTTTGGGCCTTTTGCGACACCGTGATGCCCCTGAGCTCGTTGATGTAGCGCTGCTGCTCGGCCTTGCTCATGCTCATGAGGAGGCGGAACAGGGTGATGGTCTGGGCCTCGTAGCGCTCGGGTGCGCGGCTGGCGAGGTTGTTGAGCTTGGAGCGTTCGCGGGCGGGGTCAAAGACGGCCTTGCCCATCTCGATCTTGGATTTGGCGACTTCGGTGGCAATGTCCATGCGCTCGACAAAGCTGTTGAGGAGCGTGGTGTCGATGCCATCGATGGCCTGGCGAATATCGGCAAGGTCCATGGAGGCCCCTTTCATGTGTCGGTGATTTTTCTGGGACGGGGATTAAAAAATCATTAGGTACACAATGATTTTTTAATCCCC
>DXZV01000248.1:1386-2091 GCA_019419485.1 Collinsella sp. | reverse complement strand
CCCTTGAGGGCGAAACCCATGGCAAGAACAAATGGGCGATTCTGTTTACCGTGCTCATCATGACGTTTATGTCGTGTCTGGATTCGACCGTCGTGACCGTGGCGTTGCCCGTGATGCAAAAGGAGCTGGGCGTGGGCCTCGATCGCATCCAGCTGGTAAGCTCGGTGTATCTGCTTGCGACTTGCGTGGCTATGTTGCCGTTTGGCCGTCTGGGCGACGTGCGCGGCAAGGTGAATGTGTTCCAGCTGGGCGTCATCGTCTTTACGGTTGGCTCGCTGCTTTGTGGCCTTTCGGCCTCGCTCGAGGTTCTTATTCTGGCACGCATTGTTCAGGGTATCGGTTGCGCGGCGGCCATGGCCAACAACATGGGTATCATCACCGAGTCGTTTCCGGCGCGCGAGCGCGGTCGTGCTATGGGTATTCTCGCGACCTTCGTGGCCCTCGGCATGATGTGTGGCCCCGTGCTCGGCGGTATGCTGGTGGCAAGCTTTCCCTGGGAGAGCATCTTCCTCATCAACCTACCCATTGGCGTCATCTCGTTTATCGTGGGGCTCTACACGCTGCCGCATGTTAAGCCGGAGGCTGGCGAGCGCCCCATGTCCCTGATCGAGGCCGCTCGTCGCTGTTTTGCAAATTCGGCCTTCACCATCAACCTTGCCTGCATGCTCATCGTGTTCGTTGGCATTGGCGCATCCGAGTTTATCC
>DXZV01000248.1:301-1374 GCA_019419485.1 Collinsella sp. | reverse complement strand
TGGCACTGCCGATGGTGAATGCCTTTATCGGCCCGCTTTCGGGAACGGTTTCGGACCGTGTTGGCTGCGAGGGTCCTACGGCGGTTGGTCTGGGCGTGTACGTGTGCGGCCTCTTCGCGGTGAGCACGCTCGACGAGCGCTCTTCTATCCCTGTGATCGTGTGCTGCGTCGCATTTATGTCGTGCGGTACGTCGATTTTCCAGAGCCCCAACAACTCGCTGTATATGGGTTCAGCCCCGCGCGAGGCACTTGGTTTTGCAGGCAGCTTGGGCAGTTTGGCGCGCTACGCCGGCATGGCACTCGGCATTACGGTGGCGTCGAATATCCTGTATGGGCAGATGAGCATGGCGATGGGCGAGGCCGTGACCAGTTTTGTTGCAGGCCGTCCGGATGTGTTCCTGTTTGGCTTTCGCTCGGTGTTCTACGTGCTCATGGCTGTGGCCGCTGTGGGATTTGCGCTCGCCATGGTGCGTTTGGTGAGGATGCGCGCCCGCCATTAGCTTGTGGTGGCAGGCTTGCCAAGAATCGGGCTTATCTACTGGTCTTGCAGCTTTATAGTGCGATGCGGCTTGTGGGGCGGGCGGGGGTCGGTCCGTGGTAGACTATCGAACAACGTTTATTAATCGCGCGGTATCGTTGCCGCGAGAAGGGGTTGCGCCATGCAGGAGCTTGAGGATCGTATTCGCCATGACGGCATCGTAAAGGCCGGTAACGTCCTTAAGGTTGATGCCTTCCTCAACCACCAGTGCGACGTTGAGCTGTTCGACCATATGGGCGCCGAGTGGGCCCGTCTGTTCGAGGGTGTCGAGATCAACAAGATCCTGACGATCGAGGCTTCGGGCATTGGCATGGCTTGCATTGCGGCCCAGCATTTTGGTGGCGTGCCGGTGGTCTTTGCCAAGAAGGCACAGTCCATCAACCTCGACGGCGAGCAGTATGCCACGACCATCTACTCCTTTACCAAGCAGAAGGAGTACCCGGTTATCGTTGGCAAGCGCTTCCTGTCCGAGGGCGACAAGGTCCTGATTATCGACGACTTCCTGGCCAACGGCTGCGCCCTGCTGGGTCTTATC
>DXZV01000248.1:0-291 GCA_019419485.1 Collinsella sp. | reverse complement strand
ATCTGGTATTGGCATTGCGGTGGAGAAGGGCTTCCAAGGCGGTGGCGATAAGCTCCGCAAGCGCGGCTTCCGCGTTGAGAGCCTGGCCCGTATCGCCGATATGGACTGCGAGAACGGCGAGATCACCTTCGCCTAGGCTCGCAACACAAGCGATTGGTATGCGATGTGACAAAGGGACTGTCCCTTTGTCACATTTTTTGTATGAGGGGAGGTGTTGATATGGATGAGAACAAGATGGGATGGAGCGAGTATGCACGCTATGCCGAGATGTCGGTCGAGGAGTTGGCACGC
>DXZV01000247.1 GCA_019419485.1 Collinsella sp. | reverse complement strand
CTATATATGTTGGTTTCTACTAAGGGCAGATATGCCCTGCGCGTTATGGTCGATCTGGCCGAGCACCAGGCGGCCGGTCGCATCCCGCTTAAAGAGATTGCGGCACGTCAGGGTATTTCGGAGAAGTACCTCGAGAACATTTTGGCCACGCTCGTGCGCGCCAATATGCTCTCGGGCATGCGCGGCAAGGGCGGCGGCTACGTGCTCACGCGCCCGCCCGAGCAGTACACGGTGGGCGAGATCTTGCGCCTGACCGAGGGCAGCCTGGCGCCGGTCGCCTGCCTGGATGGCGACTGCAAGGGTTGTTCGCGCTCTGACGAGTGCCCCACGCTCGACGTGTGGAAGAACCTGGACAAGCTCATCAACGACTACCTCGACGGTGTGACGCTTGATCAACTTGTCGCTCCCAACGAAGGCTACGACTACGTGATCTAGCCCACCTGCCATTTGGGGACGGGGTGGAAATGGCAGATTCTCTCGCCCTTTGAGACTTGGCAAATAAGAAGGCCGCCCATTTTTGCGATGGGCGGCCTTCGTTTTGGGCTGTTGAGACGGGCGCGGCCGGAATGGCCGTTTTAGCCCTCGGCGATGCTGTCGAGGATGCTGCGCATGATGGACACCAGGATGCTGCCCATAAAGGCCGATCCAAAACTGGCGATGGAGATACCCGCGCCCAGCAGATTGACCGACAGATAGCTGGCCAGCTCGAGCATAAAGCTGTTGACTACGAGCTGAAAAATACCCAGCGTAATGATCGTGAGCGGCAGCGAGATAACCGTCAGGAACGGCTTGACGAGCGAATCGACGATGTTCAGGAACAGTCCCACGAAGGCGAAACAGACCCAGGCCTCGGCAAAACCGAAGGGCTGGATGCCGGGAACGAGGAACGTGGCAATCGCGATGGCGATCGAGGTAAAGAGCCAGTTAAGCATAAAGCGCATGCTGTGAATCCTTTCTTGCGCATGGCGTGGTGAGGGGGCGTGAGGGGCACATGCCTTTGCAACTTGGATGGTTGCGGGGCACGGCCCTGTTTGGGCGCCCATTGTCTCAGATATTCGTGGAGCTTGCGTGCGCATTTGATTTCAAAACGGCGTTCGTCCTGAAAAACGCGCCGCTGGCAGAGAGTCTTGTCGCTTTAGTTTGGTGGTGTGCTACACTGCTACGGGCAAAAGCCACAGGCGTTGCCCTATTGCATAGAACGGGCGAACGATGCCCGATGTCAGTATCAACTTCGATGCCTTATGGCGGGTTTGGCGGTGATCGATGAATATCGAGAACATGTTTGACAAGCCTGATGTCAAGCAGCTGGTCCACGCATTTAGTCTTTTGGATGACGAGAAGGATATCCAAGCGTTTTTGACCGATATCTGCACGCCGCGCGAGATCTGCGATCTATCGCAGCGTCTGCAGGTCGCGCGTTATCTGGACGAGGGCGAGCCCTATGTCGAGGTTCAGGCGCGTACCGGCGCTTCGTCCACCACGGTGAGCCGTGTGTCCAAGGCACTTAATGGCGAGTACGGTGGCTATCGCAAGATCCTCATCAAACTGGAGGATGGCGAGTAGGCCAGCGGCAACAAACGAATTGCGCAGAACCGTCCCTTCGGGGGCGGTTTTTTGATCCTTTGGGGACGGAGGAAATCTGTTGGCGTGGGGCAAATCTGTCCGCGCGGGCGGGTAGGATGGAAGCATTGAATATTGCGAACGGTTTGAGTGGAGGACCATGCCTGTTCGAATCTATACCACCAACGCCGGCGCGGATTTGAGCGATGCCGAGGCGGCGCTGCTTGCCGACCTTATTGCCCGCCACGGGCGTGCCGTGCTGCTGGCGCCAACGTTTGCCGAGCTCGACCTGTGCCGTCATGATGCGGCGGAAGCCGGCGTTTCGCTGGGTATTGACTACAAGACGCCTACATCGTGGCTTCGCTCGCTTTGGGAGCTTTTGGGCGACGGGCGCGGTTTCGTCGACAACCTGCAGCGCCAGATGCTGTTTTCGGACATGGTCACGCGCCTCGATGATGCCGACCTGCAGCCGCTTTCGCGCAGCCAGGGCACGGTGCGTATGCTTGCGCGCATGGCCCGCGATGTGCTGCCGGGT
>DXZV01000246.1 GCA_019419485.1 Collinsella sp. | reverse complement strand
GGACTTGCAGCGACGGACCTCGGGACGCTCTTACACCACGTCTGCGCGCGCCACCTCTATACGCCTTCAAATTAATCAAAACGCCCGTTAGTATGCTTCTGTGTGCCAACGTTAATGAACATATTTGTTGTTGTGTCTATTATCTTGTAAGCTCGATATGAGACTACGCCAGCAACAGTACTCATATTTGCCATTTTTTGTCCACAGGGCCTGGAAAAGGCCAACAGGGTAGTCATTGGGGACGTTCTTAAACGACTAGTCAAACAAGAACGTCCCCAACGACTACTTAAAAACGGGAGATTATTCACTCTCATTCTGCGAGCACTCATTTAAGTCTGTCCCCAATGAGTGCCCGGCAGCAACGGGACCGCCGATGTCTTGGCAGAGTCAGCGAAAACCCGCGTAACTAAACCCGCTCCGCGATCTCGTGAATGAGGTAGTCGGTCTTTTCCCAGCCCAGGCACGGATCGGTGATCGACTTGCCAAAGACACCGCCGTCGACCGGCTGGTTGCCGTCCTCAAGGTAGGACTCGATCATAAAGCCCTTGACCAGCCTTGAAATGGCTTCGTTGCGGCGGCAGCTGTCGAGCACCTCCTTGCAAATGCGATACTGCTCCAGCGGACGCTTGCCCGAGTTGTCGTGGTTGCAGTCGATGACCGCTGCCGGATTGGCATAGCCGGCGTGCTCGGTATAGCGCTCGGCCAGGCGCTCGAGGTGCTCGTAGTGGTAGTTGGGGTAGGTGCGCCCATCGAGACCGATGTAGCCACGCATAACGGCGTGCGCGAGCGGATTGCCGTCGCACTCGACCTCCCAGTTGCGGAAGATGAAACTCTGATGCGCCTGAGCGGCGTAGATGGAGTTGAGCATGACGGTGGTGGAGCCGGCAGTGGGGTTCTTCATGCCCACCGGCACCGAAATGCCGCTCGACACCAGACGGTGCTCCTGGTTCTCGACCGAGCGCGCGCCCACAGCAACGTAGCTCAGCAGATCGACAAGGTACTGATAGTTAGAGGGGTAGAGCATCTCGTCGGCGGTAAAGAAGCCGGTCTCCTCGATGACGCGCAGGTGCATGTGGCGAATGGCCTTGACGCCCTCGAGCAGGTCATCGGGCGCCTCGGGGTCGGGATTGTGCAGTAGACCCTTGTAGCCGGTACCCTTGGTGCGCGGCTTGTTGGTGTAGACACGCGGGATGATGATGAGCTTGTCCTTGACCTCCTCGGCGGTTTTGGCCAGGCGGTTCATGTACTCGAGGACCGAATCCTCGCGATCGGCAGAGCATGGGCCGATGATGAGCACCTTGCGCGCGTCCTCGCCGGTAAAGACCTTGGCGACCTCGGCGTCGAATGCCTGCTTCTTAGCGGCAAGCTCGGCGGAAAGCGGCATTTCCTCGCGGATCTCCATGGGGATCGGCAGCCTGCGTTTGAAATCCATGGCCATAGGGGCCTCCTCAATCTATAGAGAGAGCAAAAAGCGTATTGTCGAGTGCTCGGCATTATCCGCTGTCGCACGCTAAAGTGCAAGCACAGCCTACTAAAAAGGGAATGAATCGACACAAGGGCCCGCTCACCACGAGAGTGGATAATCTCCCGTTTTTGGCCCATGTTCGCGCTCAAAGTGGGAGATTATCCACTCTCGTCGGGCAAGCGTCCGAAAATCCTCACTCGTGACCCCTTTTCCTCCGTCCCCGAGGGATCGGGGCTCGCCTGCCGAATGATTGATGCGGCCGCCCTGCGTCCATGTCACACTCAGAGGTGGCCTGACCCAACTTGGAAGGAGCCCTCATGAGCCTTGACAACGTAACCCTGCGCGCCGCCACGCTCGACGACCTGACCGGCATCGCTGCCATCTACAACCAGCTGTGGTGCAACACGCTGCGCAACCGCGGCGACGTCGAAGCTGCCGATTTCTGCGCGCGCTTTAACATCGCTATGCAGCTGCAACGCTCACCTATCGCGCTTGTCGCCGAGGCCGAGGGCCGCATTATCGCCGCCTGCTGCATCGGTATCTTCGAGGACGGCAAGCCGCGTACCAACCCCACGTGGGTACCCTGCTACGACGAGATGTTCGCCCAGGCAACCGAGATGGCAAAGACCG
>DXZV01000245.1:1805-2102 GCA_019419485.1 Collinsella sp. | reverse complement strand
GATAAGGATGAAGACCGTGAGACGTACAAACGTCTGCGACGTGGTATCGGCACGCTCCTCGACAAACGCAAAGAAGCGGCTGCCGACGCGCTTGGAGCGGCTTGGGACCACGGCCAGCAACACGCAAACCACCGCAAACAAGCCAAGGATTACGAGCGTTTGGATGCCAGTGCGAGCAGACAGCAGCACCGACATGGCGAGCACGGGACCGAGCTCGCCCCAAGTGCCATACGCGAGAATCGAGTCGCCCACACGCGTGCCGGTGAGCGAGCGCTCACGCATGATGGGCACGAGCGT
>DXZV01000245.1:222-1795 GCA_019419485.1 Collinsella sp. | reverse complement strand
CGAAATGACTGACCGAGAACCACGGGGTAAAGCGCACGGCAAGCCAGGCGATACCAAACGTGACGACCCACGTCGCCAAGCCGTAGCGCCCCTCGACGCCCGTAATGCTCTTGGGGTCGATCTCAAAGCCGGCAAGCAGGAACAAAAAGGCCAGGCCGAGCTCGGACACAAGCGAGACCTCGGCATCTACATGGATGACGCCGAGCATATGGGGTCCCAGCACCGCGCCGAGCACGAGCAAAAAGACGGTCTCGGGAACGGGTTTTCCGGGAATCGCCGAGGCGATGAAGGGGCTTGCGAAGGCCACGAGCGCGATGATGGCGAGCGAAACGAATGCCATGTGATGCCTTTCTCTTGTTTGCGCTTCACTGTAGCACCCTCGCCGTCCTCAACGCGCCGCGAGCTGTCGTATCATAGTGAGGTTTACAAACATGTGGCTCAAGGCGACCGCAGGGCAGACCCCGCAAACCGACCGCTGCCGCATACCGTACCGTACGCCCAACCGATCAGGAAGGCAGGAACCAATGGTCTCTCGTATCTACGTGGAGAAGAAACCCGGGTTCGACGTCGAGGCTCAGCAGCTCAAGGGCGAGCTGACCGAGATTCTCGGCATCAAGGGCATCGAGGCCCTGAGGATCATCAACCGCTACGACGTCGAGGGCATCGACGAGGAGCTTTTCCGCTCCTGCGTGCCGACCGTCTTTAGCGAGCCCCAGGTCGATGTGACCTACGACGAGCTCCCCGCAAGCGATGGCGCCGTCTTTGCCGTCGAATTCCTGCCTGGCCAGTTTGACCAGCGCGCCGACTCCGCCAGCGAGTGCGTGCAGCTCATCAGCCAGGGCGAGCGCCCCGCCGTGCGCTCCGCCAAGGTCTATATGATCTCGGGCGCCCTGGACGAGGCCGCCATCGAGGCCATCAAGCACTACGTGGTGAACCCCGTCGAGGCGCGCATCGCCTCGCTCGACCTGCCCGAGACGTTGCACATTGAGACACCCGAGCCGCAGCCCGTCGAAGTGCTCGACGGTTTCCGCGAGCTCGACGAGGCCGGCCTTGCCGCCTTTATCGCCGATCGCGGCCTTGCCATGGACGAGGCGGACATCGCCTTCTGCCAGCAGTACTTCCGCGATGAGGACCGCGACCCCACCATCACCGAGATCCGCGTGATCGACACCTACTGGTCCGACCACTGCCGCCACACCACCTTCGGCACCGTCCTGGACGACGTGACGATCGACGACGCCGTGGTGCAGCAGGCCTTCGACCGCTACATGGAGATGCGCCACGAACTCGGCCGCGACGCCAAGCCCGTCTGCCTCATGGACATGGGCACCATCGGCGCCAAGTACCTCAAGAAGACCGGCGTCATGACCGATGTCGATGAGTCCGAGGAGATCAACGCCTGCACCGTCAAGGTGAAGGTCGATGTCGACGGCGAGGACCAGGACTGGCTGTTCCTCTTTAAGAACGAGACCCACAACCACCCGACCGAAATCGAGCCCTTCGGCGGTGCCGCCACCTGCGTGGGCGGCGCTATCCGCGACCCGCTCTCGGGCCGCAGCTATGTGTACCAGGC
>DXZV01000245.1:0-212 GCA_019419485.1 Collinsella sp. | reverse complement strand
ACCGGCGCCGGCGACCCCACCGTCCCGGTTTCCGAGACGCTCGAGGGCAAGCTGCCGCAGCGCAAGCTGGTGACCACCGCTGCCGCCGGCTACTCCAGCTACGGCAACCAGATCGGCCTTGCCACCGGTCAGGTTAATGAACTCTATCACCCCGGTTACGTGGCCAAGCGCATGGAAGTTGGCGCCGTCGTGGGCGCCACCCCGGCAAACCA
>DXZV01000244.1 GCA_019419485.1 Collinsella sp. | reverse complement strand
AAGCGACCAACGCCCGTGGCACCGCCATCGGCCAAGGTGACGACCTCGCCGGCAAAAAGCTCGGCCTCATTGCCGTCAACGGCCTGGTTTTCCTGCGTCTGACCGAGGCTCTAGCGCAGCTGGGACCCTCGCTGCCGGCGGGGCTCAGGATCGCGACGTTTGACGACTACCCCTGGAACCATGTGCTCTTTGGTGGCGTGACCACGGCCGCGCAGGACACCCTCACCATTGCCGAGCGCGTGGTCGAGCGCCTGTCCGAGCGCATCGACGTTGTCACCACCACGGTGGGCGAGGCCGCAAAGCTGACGCCCAAACGCATCGAGGTTCTCGGTCACATCGAACACCGCGCATCAACCTCGCGCTAACCGCTCGTTCGCAACTGCCTGTTCGCACACGTTTTTTGAGCGCTTGATACGCTTTAACCCTGCGGAAACATTTTTCTGCGATAGTATCTGCGGTATAGACCAGTCGAAACCCGCCCGAAAGAAAGGGGAGCGACATGAACCAGCAGAACATCGATTACGTACTCCGCTCCGTAGAACAGCGTGACATCCGCTTTGTGCGTCTGTGGTTTGTCGACATTCTCGGCCGCCTCAAGAACTTTGCCATCAGCCCCGAGGACCTCGAGGTCGCATTTGAGGAGGGCATTGGCTTTGACGGCTCGGCCATCGAGGGCTTTGCCACGCCCGAGGAAGCCGACATGCTGGCGTTCCCTGATGCCTCGACCTTCCAGATTTTGCCGTGGCGTCCGAGCCACAACGGCGTCGCCCGTGTGTTCTGCGACGTGTGCACTCCCGATCGCGAGCCCTTCGCCGGCGACCCGCGCGCTGCGCTGCGCCGCATGTTCCATAAGGCCGAGAAGGCCGGCTATCTGCTCAACGTTGGTGCCGAGCTGGAGTACTACTATTTCCCCGACGAGCGCACGCCCGAGCCGCTCGACAACGTGGGCTACTTCGATCTTTCGGTGAGCGACGCCGCGCGCGACCTGCGCCGCAACACGGTCCTTACGCTCGAGAAGATGTCCGTGCCCGTGGAGTACACCTTCCACGCCGCCGGTCGCTCGCAGCACGGCATGAGCCTGCGCCACGCCGAGGCCCTGAGCATGTCCGACGCCATTACCACGGCCAAGCTCATCATTAAACAGCAAGCTTACGAGAGCGGTTGCCACGCCTCCTTTATGCCCAAGCCGTTGGCGGGCGAGGATGGCAGCGCCATGTTTTTGCATCAGTCGCTGTTCGACCACGACGGCAACAACGTCTTTTGGGGCGAGGCCGACGAGAGGTACCATCTCTCCGACGTCGCCAAGCACTACATGGCCGGTATCTTGGCGCACGCGCGCGAGATCAGCGCCATCACCAACCCCACCGTCAACTCGTACAAGCGCATCACCACGGGCGGCGACTCCGTGCCGCAGTACGCCACGTGGGGCCTGCGCAACCGCGCAAGCATGGTTCGCATCCCGGTCTACAAGCCCGGCAAGCAGCTGTCCACGCGCATTGAGCTTCGTAGCCCCGATCCCATGGCCAACCCGTATCTGGTCAACGCCGTCACGCTGGCGGCTGGTCTCGACGGCATCGAGCGCAAGCTGGAGCTCCCGCTCGAGGCCACGGCCGAGACGCTCAAGCTCAACGACCGCCAGATGCTCGAGGCCGGTTATACGCCGCTGCCGCGCTCGCTTAAAGAGGCACTCGACGTCTTTGAGGACTCGCAGTTTATGAAGGATGCCCTCGGCGAGCACATCCATAGCTTCTTCCTCAAAAAGAAGCGCGACGAGTGGCATAAGTTTGAGTCCACGATCACCGAATGGGAGATCAAGCACTACCTGGCGAACTCCTAATCGCGCTGGCTTGTCCCAGTACGATTGAGCTCATTTCTTTGGAGGCCGATATGTCCGAAAAGAGTGCCCTGTTCATGGCGCGCACGACGCGCTTCCACGAGTTTGCCCGCAGCTTGACGACCACCATGGGCGTCGAGGTGAGTCTGGCCACCCCCGATTCGCCAACTGCGGCGCACGACTTTGACCTGCTGATCCTCGATTCCGATGGCATCCGCAGCGACCGCATCGATCAGATTGCCAAGTGGCTTGACGATCGCGGCGGCGTTCCCATGC
>DXZV01000243.1 GCA_019419485.1 Collinsella sp. | reverse complement strand
CTCAAAGACGGCATTGTCTACTTTATTGATCTGGGCATGGTCGGGCGCATGTCGAGCCACGACCGCGGCATCGTCAAGGATATGATTTTCGCTGTGGCCGAGGGCGACGTGCCCAAGCTCAAGGACTCGCTCATGCGCTTTGCCGTGACGCGCGGCGATTCTGCCGAGCTCGACCATTCGACCTTTTTGTCCGACTTGGACTTTATCGTCGCCGACTTTGCGGGTCTTGACCTTAAGGATCTTGATATCGGCGAGTTTTTGACCTCGCTGCTAAATTTGGCGCGCAAAAACGACGTTGAGCTGCCGAGCGTGGTGACGATGTTCGCCCGTGGCATGGTGACACTCGAGGGTCTGCTGACCGAGTATATGCCCAACGTCAACATGATCCAGATCATCCAGACGCACATCAAAAACGAGAAGAGCACCTATACGCGTGTCCGCGAAATGGGGCGCGATCTTGCCGCGAGCAGCTATCGCGCGGCAAAAGGCTCGCTCGAGGCGGCCGAGTATCTGGGCTTGGCTTCGCGCATGCTCACGCGCGGCCAGCTTAAAGTGAACACGCAGATTATGAGCAGCGATAAGGCGCTGCGGCAGCTGGGTGGAATTATCGACCGCATGTCGATGGCAATTGTGATTGCCGGCCTGTTTATCGGTTCGTCGGTGGTGTACTACGCGCGCATCGAGCCGGTTGTGTTTGGTATCCCGGTCATTGGCTTTATGGGCTACGTGAGTGCGCTGGTGCTGGCGCTGATGCTGGGCCGCGAGATCTGGCGCAACAGTCACGGCGGCAAGCGTTGACGAGTTCCCGAGATCAGAGGAAGACGGATCCTTTTGCTCGGCACTCCATTCGCACCCTAATCTATTGCAAACCATAGCTTTTACCTTGGGCTTCGCCTGTGTGCAGGGCCCTTTTGCGTGCTACCATATTGACAGTAATAATCGATGGCCTAGATGGTGGTGCGGAGACGCACGAATGCGCGGTTTTCCTGCGCGTTTGGGAGAATCGGGGTGCAAGTCCCCGGCTGTACCAGTAACCGTAATTCCTCTTGGCCCGGGATGGTCGCGTCGCAGATCGGACGGCGCGCCCGGGTCGGTAAGGTTAAGTCGGATCGCCTCCCATCTTGCGTGCGGCTGCGGCGTATGCCGCCGGTGTGCATAGGGCTCTGGAGGGAAGGAGGACCCCGATGGGGGAACTCGAGCGCAACATGCGCGATGACGTGGGGCAGCCTCAAGGCAACGCTCCAAGTACAGACAATGGGGGACAAATGGATATGTTTGAGGACGAGCGCGAGCGCGCCTCGTTGCATCGCCGTGGCGCGATTGCACGCGGTGTAGCCAAGCGCGGCCTGGTGGCATTCCTGGCCTTCGCGATGGCCTTTGGCACCACGCCGGCTCAGCTGTGGGCCGAGGGCGCCGAGGGCATTGCCGAGGCCGTGGCTCAGGCTACGACGCCGGGCGAGGACGCAGCGCCCGCGGATGGTGCTGCCGACGGTGTCGTTTCTGAAACCGGCTCTAACGCGAGCGATGCGTCGGTTAACGATGGCGCTTCGACGAATGCCGCAGATAGCAACGGCGTAGCGTCGGACGATTCTGTTGCAGCCGAGGCTTCTACTGCTTCGCCGGATTCATCCGAACAGAACGTCAAAAGTGTTGTAGCCGCTTCCGATGAGGCTGAATCTCAGCCTACCGAAGCCGCAGGCCAAGAGGTCGCGGCCACGTGCTCCGTCGTCGGCACCGACGCCGGGGGCGCCCAGCAGACCTGGGCTGCCGCCCAGCAGATCACGCTGAAGGAGGGCTCGACCGCGGCCGACCTCTCCGAGCAGCTCTTCAAGCAGGCCGGCCTCAAAGCCGACTACGACCCCAACGGCTCCTGGGGCTGGGCGCTCAACTCGATCACGTCGCCCTTCGACTCCGGCCGCACGCTCGCCTACGACCCGGCGACCGGCGCGCACTGGCAGCTGTTCGTCAACGGCAGCGCCTCCGCGGTCGGCGCGGGCGGCTACACGCTCAAGGACGGCGACTCCGTCGTCTGGTGCTACTCGAAGTACGGCGACCCCGCACCCGCCAATCAGATTTCCGTTAGCTGCACCGTTATCGGCCAGGACACCTC
>DXZV01000242.1 GCA_019419485.1 Collinsella sp. | reverse complement strand
GCCGTGAAAGCCCAGCTCTCCGCCCATCTGCAGCAGCATGCCGCCAAAGTAGCGGAACTGCGTGGTATCGGCCTGTCGCGCGGGCTCGGTCTGGTTGACCGCGTCCTCGTAGTTTTCGATCATCACGCCGGTAAAGCGAATGCCATATTTTTGCGCGAGCTTTTGCAGATCGGGCCACCAAACCTTGGTGTAAAAATCGGCAATGGAAAGCCCGTAGTCGCGCTTGATGTAGGTGCCATCGCCCGAGGGCACGGGGCTGGGAAAGTCGTCTAGGTAGAAAACGGCGCTGTTGATGACCGGATAGGCCGTGGCATCGCCCAGCAGGCTGATCGCCGCGGCGTAAAAACCGCGCATAACCTTGTCATAGATACCGATATTGCATACCACGGTACGCCCGCTACCGCAGTCATTCGACCAAATGAGCGGGGCGCCCGCATCGCCGGTCTTAGCCCACACACGAGCCGTCTCGCGCAGCGAAACCGAAAGCGACGAATCGAAGGGGTCCGAGAGCTCGTAGCGCTCTCCCCCGCCCAGCATAAAGTCCTCGCTCGGCACAATGCTTTCGGCTTTTACATAGTCATATCCGGCCGATTCAATGCCAAGCTTGGGGGCAATTACTTGCAGATAGCTCGAGTTATCCGGAGGCATGGCGAGCATAAGTGAACCACCGGCACTCACCCAACTCATAATGTCACTCAGGTGCGTACCGAGCCCATCGAGCGACGGCATGAGCAAAATCACGCGATCGAAGGAGGTCAGCGAGGGAATGGCATCCACGCCGTCCAGGGCAAGGTCCACGTCGCGGTGCGCGATCTTCATGTCGAGCAGGATCTGGTCAAACTGCTCCTTTACGTCCTCGACGCCAGCTTGGTCGGAATCGGTAATGACCAGGCACGTGGGCTTTTGGCCAAATATTGCGGAGGAAGCCGGCACCGCATCGTTGGCGGCAAGCATCCCCAGCTTATGCTGGCCCGCACTGTACTGCACGCCGGCGCGCTCCACCAGCAGCACGGCCGCCATGGCAATAAAGACCGCCCACACCACAAGCAGCCCCATCCAGCGAAAATGGCCCGCACGGTCGCGGATATGCTGCACCACGCTCATCGGGCCTCCTCTCCGTTGCGCCAAAACGCCAGTTCCTCGCGGTTGGCGGCGCTCAAGTATACATGCTGTTTGTCAATCGCATCGATCACGCGGTGGACCTCGTCACCGTCGCGGCGCATCACCGCCAGGCGCAGGCAAAGCATCCAAACCTCCTGCTCCTCGGGCACGTCGAGCACCAGCTGGTCGGTCACGGCCTGCGCCTCGTCGATCTGTCCGACATCGGCCAGCGCCGTCGCGTATCGAATGCGAAGCTCAAGGGTGTCCTCGCGCTCGCAGCGACGCGCAAGCAAGCGCGCGTACTGTTGGCGTTGAATCTGAGCCACGCGCCCCTCAGCCAAGCCCGAGCCCAAGTATTCACCAAGAAAATCGCAGTATTCGTTGAGGTTTTGCGCGCTCGGGTCCGTCTTAAAGGCACGCTCCAGCTGCTGCAGTTTAAGGTCGGACTCCTTGGAGATCTGCGCCACCGCCGTCTCGGCATAGTGAGCCACCTCAACGTCGTCGTTAAGCTTAGCCGCCTGCAGCTGCGCCAGGTACGCGTCGGGCTCCTCGGTGAGCATGGAGAGCATTAGTCGGCGCCGTTCTGCCGGGTCGTTGACGATGAGCGCCTCCTCGAGCGGCACTACGCCTGCATCGGCATCACGTTCGTGCACTAGGATGCTGCGATGCAGGTCGTCGTTGAAGCGCAGCGACTCCAGCGCAGACTCTTTCAGCCCCTCGCCAAACACCGCGCCGCGGACCGATAGCAGAACCACCAGCAACGGGCCCCACAGCGGCACCAGCACTATCACAGCCAGCATGTGCCCGCGCACCGGCAGCAGGCCCAACTTCATAAGCGTCCACAGCACCAGGCAAACCAGCGAATGAATCAACAGCAAGACGGCAGCAACGACAAGCGAGATCAAGCGGCATCCCCCTCACCGTCACCGGTGTCAGCAATGTGTTGCAGCAGCGCCACGATGTCCTCGCCGTCGACGGGCTCCACCGCAATCTGCTTTGCGCTCAGGCGCTCGCGGATAATGGGCAGATCGCACGCC
>DXZV01000241.1 GCA_019419485.1 Collinsella sp. | reverse complement strand
CGCTAAGACAATCCCATGCAAGCGAAGTCGCTACCGTAGCGGCATACTGGGAAAGCGAACCGTGCTCTCGCCGATACCATGCCTTATGTTCGCTTGAAATCAAATAAAACAGGTCTTTGGACGATGTCGCCGCATACAGCAAATCAACCTGCGCCGTGCATGCATCGCGTAAAAACTCAATCGCCACCGAACGACCACGTCGTGAGGGAATGAAGTAATCGAGCCACACGTTGGTGTCAACCAAGATGCGCTTTGGAGTCTCACTCATAGAGCCAGCTCATCTCCTCGCCATAGCGATCCGCATAGGCATTCCGTTTGAGCTCTTCGTCGTCCGATGGCTGAGCCTTGACCATATCGATTCCCGACTCACAGCAAGCGGCAGCGAACAGCTTCGACCCCTGATCCATAAGCTCGAGCTTACGTTTGGCGGCCTTTTCGCGCTCGCGCTGTTCCGCCCGGGCACGACTGGGCAGCAGGATATCCTCGAGCGCACCGGGGCGATCGGCCAGCGATGCTGCAAGCTGCCAGAGCGCTCGCACCGCTTGGCTCGGCGTCATACCGGCCTTGGAGAGAGCGGCGTCCCCACTCCTTTTAAGATCGGCATCGAGACGTACGTTGATCTGAGCGGCTGTTGTGGTCATGACCCCTCCTTAATACTTCAAAATATCATAAAGCTCTATGGTAGATACGTAAAGCATGTATAGCATTTATAAGCATTAGCCGTACTCTGTACACAAAAAGCCGCCGAGGCGCACTGCACCTCGGCGGCCACGTATCGCAGATCTAGTTCGGTTTCACCCTTTGCATTCGCCCAGATAAAACCTGCCAAAATAAACCTGTCCCTTTTTGGCAGGTTTTAGAGTTCCACGCTTTCGGCGCCGTTGATGGTTAGGTTGCGCTCGTAGAAGGCGGTGAGGGCGCGGATGGCGTACATTACGTCGCGCACGCCGCCGGTCTCGTAGCTCGAGTGCATGGCAAGCTGCGGCAGGCCCACGTCCACGGCATGCATGCTCGCCTGCATATTGGACAGATTGCCCAGGGTAGAACCGCCGGCCATATCGCTCTTGTTGGCAAAGGCCTGCGTGGGCACGTCGGCGTCATCGCAAATGGCCTGGAACACCGCGCGGCTAAAGGCGTCGGTGCAGTAGTGCTGGTTGGCGGCCTCCTTGATGACGATGCCGCCGTTAAGCACAACCTGGTTGCGGGCGTCGCACTTCTCGGCGTGGTTGGGGTGCACGGCATGCGCGTTGTCGCAGCTCACGAGCATCGAAGCGGCAAGTGCGCGGTGGTACGACTCGTCATCGAAGCCCAGCGACCCGTTGATGCGGCGCAGCGCGTCGGCCAAGAACGTCGACATGGCGCCCTGCTTGGTCTCGGAGCCAACCTCCTCGTTATCAAAGCAGCAAAAGACCGAAACGTCGTGCGCATTCTCGGCACCCAAAAATGCCTGCAGCGAGGTGTAGGCGCAGGCCAGGTCGTCGAGCTTGGGCGTCGAGATAAACTCGTCGGCCCAGCCCCAAATGCGTGCATCCTGACGATTGACCAGGAACAGGTCGCGACCCAAAATTTGCTCGGGCTCAACGTCCAGTTCGTCGGCGATCAGGGCGTCAAAATCTCCCTGCTTAAGGTCGCCGGCGCTGATGAGCGGGCACAGGTCGACAGCCCGGTTGGGCGCAAAGCCCTCGTTAACGCCACGATTCATATGGATGGCAAGGCTCGGGATAATGGCAACTTCGCGCTCGGTAGCGAGCAAGCGGCTCTCGATACGGTCGCCCTCGCGCACCAGCACGCGGCCCGCAAGTGCCAGCGGGCGATCGAACCAGGTGTAGTCGATCATGCCGCCGTAGGCCTCGGTGTTCAGGCGCAGCGTCTCGCCCGCGCCGTCGAGCTCGGGCACGGCCTTAACCTTAAACGTCGGCGAATCGCTGTGTGACGCCGTGAGTTGAAAATGATAGTCGCCGGCAACGCCGTCCTCGCCCCACGTAGCGGCCAGGTCTTCGCCCACCTTAAAGGCAACGACGCTCGAGGTGTTGCGCTGCGTGTAATAACGCCCGCCCGGCTCGATGTCCCACGCTGCGTTCTCGGGCAGGTAGGTAAAGCCCGCCTCGTCGAGTTCGGCCATAATGGTCGCTGCCGTAT
>DXZV01000240.1 GCA_019419485.1 Collinsella sp. | reverse complement strand
GTCGAGGTTGAGGGCTGCGACCAGCTGGTTGCCGCCTGCAACAACTACGTGCTCGACGGCATGGTGGTCCACACCAACAGCCCCAAGGCCCGCGAGGCGCGTCGCACCAACGTGCAGCTGCTGCTGTCCCAGCACGACTCGCGCTGTACGAGCTGCGTGCGCAGTGGTAACTGCAACCTGCAGACCATCGCCAACGACCTGGGTATCTTCTATCTGCCGTACGAGCAGCACCTGGCGCGCGAGGGCTGGGACTTCGATTTCCCCATCATCCGCGAAAACGACAAGTGCATTAAATGCATGCGCTGCATCAAGGTGTGCGAGAGCGTGCAGGGACTAGGGATTTGGGACCTGACCAACCGCGCCACGCATACCGCCGTGGGTACCCGCGGGCGCGCGCCGATCGGCAAGACCGATTGCGTCGCGTGCGGCCAGTGCATTACACATTGCCCGACGGGCGCACTGCGCGAGCGCGACGATACCGAGACCGTGTTCGACGCCATCGCCGATCCCGACAAGATCGTGCTGGTGCAGATCGCGCCGGCCGTGCGTAGCGCTTGGGGCGAGGAACTCGGCATGTCTCGCGAGGAAGCCACCGTTGAGCGCTTGGCTTGCGCGCTGCGCCGCGTGGGCTTTGAGTACGTGTTCGATACCGATTTCTCGGCCGACCTCACCATTATGGAGGAGGGCTCCGAGCTGCTCGAGCGCCTGGGCGCCGCCGCCAAGGGCGAAGGTGACAGCCGCGGCTGGCCCATGTTTACGAGCTGCTGCCCGGGTTGGGTTCGCTTTGTGAAAGCGCGTTATCCGGAGTTTGTCGACAGCCTGTCCACGTCAAAGTCGCCGCAGCAGATGTTCGGCGCCATCGCCAAGACGTACTACGCCAAGGTGCTGGGCGTGGAGCCCGAGCGCCTGTTCGTGGTGTCCGTGATGCCGTGCACGGCCAAGAAGGCCGAGTGTGCGCTGCCGAGCATGGTGGGCGAGGGCGGCGTGCCCGATGTGGACGTTGCGCTGACGGTGCGCGAGATGGTACGCATGATTCGCGCGAGCCACGTGAGCGTCGACACGCTTACCGAGGAGCCGCTCGATACGCCGCTGGGCTTCGGCACGGGCGCGGGCGTGATCTTTGGCGCCACGGGAGGCGTGATGGAGGCTGCCGTGCGCTCGGCCTATTACCTGGTGACGGGCAAGAACCCCGATGCGGATTTCTTTACCGACGTGCGTGGCCTGAATGGCTGGAAGGAGGCCGTGGCCGATATCGATGGCACCAAGGTGCGCGTCGCCGTGGCGCACGGGCTGGGCAACGCTGCCCGCCTGCTCGATGCGATTCGCGACGGCCGTGCGAGCTATGACTTCGTCGAGGTCATGGCGTGCCCGGGCGGCTGCGTCGGTGGCGGCGGTCAGCCCATCCACGACGGCTGCGAGCTGGCGGCCGAGCGCGGCCAGGTGCTGTGGGGCCTGGATGCCGCTGCGGACATTCGCTTCTCGCACGAGAACCCCGATGTTCAGGCGTGCTACCGCGAGTTTTTAGGCGCGCCGCTCTCGCCGCTGGCCGAGGAGCTGCTGCATACCGATCATCACGCCTGGTCGATGCCTAACGAAGGGACGTGCTAACGATGCGCGCGTTTGATTTTGAGATGTCGCGCCGGGGGTTTGCCTCGGCGCTTGCCGCGAGCGCGCTGTCGCTTGCGCTCGCGGGCTGTGGCGGCGGGGCTGCCGGTGCCGGGTCCGCCGCGGACTCGGCTGCCACGGACGGCGCCGGTGCTGCTGCGGAGCCGGTCGCGGTGCACGTCGCCTCGCTCAAGGGACCGACCTCGATTGGCCTGGTGCAGTTTATGGACCAGGCTGCCGATGGCGAGACGGACAATGAGTTCGACTTTGCGATCAACACTGCCGCCGACGAGATCGTGCCCAAGGTCATTCAGGGCGATATCGACATTGCCCTGGTGCCAGCCAACGTGGCGAGCGTGCTCTACAACAAGACCGAGGGCGCGGTGCAGGTCATCGACATCAACACGCTGGGTGTGCTGAACGTGGTGACGGGTAACGCGGACGTTACTTCGTTTGGCGACCTGGCGGGCCGTACCGTCTACATGACGGGCAAGGGCACCACGCCGGAGTACGTCATGAACTACCTGCTCTGTCTCTTATACACATCTCC
>DXZV01000024.1:8474-16876 GCA_019419485.1 Collinsella sp. | reverse complement strand
GCAAACAGTACCTCGACTGGCTCATTTCGTGGAAAGACTCGCACGTCATCAAGGTCGTTTCGGGCGTGCGAAGGTCCGGCAAATCAAAGCTATTCGAAATCTACCGTAGCTATCTGCGCAATCATGGAATCACGGGCGGCCAGGTTATATCCCTCAACTTTGAAGACCTGGAGTTCGAGTCGCTTACGTCGTATAGAGCACTCTACGACTACATTTCCGCCAGACTCGTCCCCGATAAGATGAACTACGTTTTTCTGGACGAGATACAGCACGTCGAGCATTTCGAAAAAGCCGTCGACAGTCTTTTTATCAAGGACAATGTCGACCTCTACATAACCGGTTCCAACGCCTATCTGCTCTCGAGCGAGCTCGCAACTTTGCTCTCCGGCCGCTACGTAGAGCTCAAGATGCTGCCCCTATCCTTTAAGGAGTTTTGCTCGGCAAAAACCAATGACGGAAAGGCTCCCGCGCAGTTGTTTGACGAGTACGTCACCCGGGGCTCTTTTCCCTTTATCGCCGAGACGGGCATTCAGGGACCCCAGGCGCGCGATTATCTTATGAGCCTCTACGATACCATCGTCATACGCGACGTTATCGAACGCCTGAAGGTCTCGGACGTCCCGACCCTGCGCGATATCACCAAGTTCCTACTCCATAGCATTGGAAACCGGATCTCGATTAAAAAAATCTCCGACACGCTCTCATCCAACGGCAACAAAACCGACCAGAAAACCGTAGCCAAGTACCTCAAAGGCTTAACAGACAGCCTTGTGCTGTACTTTGCTCCGCGCTATAACGTGCGTGGTCGGCAGCTTCTTTCAACAAACGGCAAATACTACGCCGTTGACCTTGGACTTAGAGGCGCTCTCGTCAAAACCCAAAGCAGCGATATCGGCCATATCCTCGAAAATGTTGTCTATCTCGAGCTCCTACGCCGCGGATACGACGTCTACGTGGGCGATATCGACGGTGGGGAAATCGATTTTGTTGCCCTACGCTCAGACGAGACGGCCTATTTTCAGGTTTCAGCCACCACACTCGACGAAACTACCCTCAATCGAGAGTTGGCCCCCTTTAAGAAAGTCCGAGACAACTATCCCAAGACGCTTCTTACGCTCGACACGCTGTTTGCGGACGCGAACTACGAAGGAGTCCGCAAGCGCAACGTGATCGACTGGCTCCTGGAGTAACTTGTAGCATCCAAGGCCCCTCGCCGGTCCCTTGCCAGGGTTGCAGCCTCAGTCGCTTAAAGCACAATGCCCCTCTTATCGGCCAAAACAGCAATCTTGGCGTGATAAGAGGGGCTGACTGCGTCAGCGCCTCCACGCAGGCGCCGTTGCCGTCACCGTCCTGCGGGATCGGGCGCGGGGCATGGCGACTCACGTGCAAACGCTAGCGCACGGCCTTGACCGCCGCCGACAGATCGAACAGCGTATCGAGCACAGCCTCGCAGCCATCCACCACGTCCTGCGGCAGCGGCACGATGTCGGGAACGGCAAAGACGTGGCAACCGGCCGTGATGCCCGAGACGCAGCCGTTGCGGGAATCCTCGACCACGGCGCACTTCTCGGGAGCAAAGCCCGCGCGCTCGCAGGCGAGCAGGTACATCTCGGGGTCGGGCTTGCCATGCACGACGTCCTCGCCGCAGGTCACCGTCTCAAACTTGTCAAAGAGGCCGACCGTCTT
The DNA here is from genome assembly GCA_019419485.1 of Collinsella sp. Classification (GTDB taxonomy): domain Bacteria; phylum Actinomycetota; class Coriobacteriia; order Coriobacteriales; family Coriobacteriaceae; genus Collinsella. Next base: position 15,190 of record DXZV01000024.1, on the reverse strand, counting down.
GAGGTTGCGCTCGGCCGTAGCGTGGCGCGACGACGTCGCCAGGCCCACGTGATAGCCCGCAGCCAGCAGCTCGTCTATGCACTCGGCGGCGCCGGCCTTAAGCTCCAGTTCGGTCTTGACCATCTCGTCGCGAATCTCCTTGTGGCGGGCATAGACCGCCTCGGTAGTTTCGTGGCTGCCATAACGCTTATCAAGGATGTCCATGACGTCGGGCAGCGTGCGGCCGATAAACTGATGGATCAGGGCATCATCAATCGCGACCCCCAGCTCGGCAGCGCCCGCTTTCCATGCCTTGATGCCCAAACGCTCGGTATCGACCAGCGTTCCGTCCATGTCAAAAATAACGGCCTTGATCATATCAGTCCCCCATCGCTTCGCGCTGCTGTACTCCCGCAACTTTACCGCACCTGTAAACTTGTATATAACGTATATACCATATTGCACTTTCGTTACACAGATAGAAGTCTTATGACAAGCAGTCCAGTAGGATTATAGTTTTCGACCGAGTACTCAACGGCAAGGATCGACTTATGCTTTCAGACACCACCGCACCCGCAGAGGGGCTTCAGGACAAACTCGCAGCGCTCGAGCAGCTGCTTTTAGCATACGGACGCGTCGCCATCGGCTTTTCCGGTGGCGTCGACAGCAGCTTTTTGGCCGCGGTCTGCGCCCGCATCATGCCCGCCAGCACGCTCCTTGTTCACCTCACCACGCCGCTCATCGGCACGCCCGAACAGGCTTCGTTTGAACGGGCGGTTGACGGGCAGGCCGATGAGGGGCCGCATTTTAAGCTCCCCGTGCTCAACCTCTCGGTCGATCAGCTGCAGCTCCCCCAGGTAGCCTGCAACGACGCCAACCGCTGCTACCACTGCAAGCGCGCCGGCTTTACCGCCATCGTCAACCACGCCAAGTCGCTGGGCTTTCCCACCGTCATCGACGGCAGCAACGCAAGCGACCGCGGCGACTACCGCCCCGGCATGCGCGCCGCCCAGGAGCTCGGCGTGCGCTCGCCGCTTATGGAGGTCGGCTTTACCAAGGACGAGGAGCGCGAGCTGCTACGCGCCTGGGGATACCCCGTCTGGAACCTGCCGGCAGGAGCCTGCCTGGCCACGCGAGTCCCCACGGGCGAGGAGCTCACGCGCGAGAAGGTCGATGTAATCCGCACCTGTGAGGACTACCTGCACGACCTTGGCCTGGACCAGGTCCGCGCACGCCTCGTCGGCGGCTGCATGCATATCGAGGCCGCGCCGGCAGACGTCGCCAAGATCGCCGCCCTCGGCAGCACCGCGGTCAACGACGAGGGCAAGGCCCCGCTTCCCGCCGCCATCGAATCTGCCCTGCGCAACCTAGGCTGCGGCCATATCTCCCCCGAGGTCACCCCCTACATCCACGGCAACATGAACCAGTAACCTACCAAAAAGGGACAGGTTTATTTTGGCAGGTTTTATCTGGGGAAATATCGCAGGGCAACCGCCTCTCTAGCATCCATCTATCTTTGAGAGACACTAGAGAGGCGACTCAGCCACATCTACCTCTTCCGATAGCGGCGGTTGCGGCTCGTCGATGAACCCATTACTTCAATGAGTCCTTTATCCGCCATTTTTGGCAGATGGTAACGGACGGACGAAATCTTGACCCCCGATGCAACCGCTATTTCTCGCGCCGTCATATCCATTCCGGCGCTGAGAGCCTCCAGGATCCTATCCGCCGTCGAAGCTGACAATTCTCTGCTCATATCGATAATTTCAAACGTGTCTTTGCCACATTTTGACAGGACATGTTTATCGACAAGGTCCCCGCAGATCAGGCGAATGTCATCCGAATCCCACTTCAAAGCCTCTCGTATTTTTTGAACATCGCATACGCACCCATGCCCCCGCATAAACATGAGCAATGTTTCCTCGCGATGCGTCAGTTCGGTGTCCACATGGCCCTGAATCCACATGCGGTTTTCAGCAAGCTCCGCCCCGTGCCGGGAAAGCAACACCGTAAACGAATCGGCCTTAACGATAAATTTCGGCCTGTCAAGCGAACGAGACTCCATCTCGCGAATCATAGCCGGGATGCCAGATCCCTGACTTTCCGCAACAGCCCCCTCAGCATGCTCTAACGGCGTCGCCCCCATCAGACTCATGAGCTTTGGGTTTCGGCAGCGCGATTCCCCGTCCGCAAGATTGTCCACCGTCTTTCCGCCCCAAAGCCCGCCGGGGTTTTTGATCTCTATTCTGTCTGGGTAGATATCGACGCTCACGGCCTGCCCCACAAACATGGGCGAATACTCTCGATGGATACAGGCATTCGCCAAGGCCTCACGCAAAACCTCCTGGGGTACTTCCCAATCTTCCCTTCTACCAGCGCCTCGCACTATCGCCGCTTTGCGCAAGTTTCGTCCGATCGCAGCGAGGGCATCTTCGATGCAAGCCGGAATCGGGCCATCGCACAACTGGCGGTCAATAAACCGGGGTTGCCCAGGAGCAGATTTTTCCACATCGGAATGAACGGCGACATCGATCATAAGCTTGGGATAGAACTGCTGGGGGTAAATTCCCGCCGACAGCAGCCCCGCGAGCTTCACGGCTCCATCCTTTGTAGTGATATTGAGTCTGGCCAGCTGCTTTTCCAGCGTATCGGCCCCGCGCAAAACGCGCGGGGTCTGCAGCCGACGATTTGCGATAATGGACCGCACGACATCTGGATCCAAATCCTCGACTGTTGCCTCCGAAACCACCGTACCGTCTGCATCACTCGGAAGCAACGCACTTTGTAGCTCATATAGCTCAGCGGGCGACATCTTGATATCTTTATCATCCACGCGCTTGTAGCTACCGTTCTGCACGCCGCGCGCGCCGATATAGCATGGCTTCGCTTTGAGCTCAAGTTCAAAGATGCGCACCAGAAGTACTTGGAGCCCGTCGACCTCGCCTCGATCAAGCTCATACCGTGGCGCATGGGTCACCACCGCCGCTGAGCCTCCGTCTCCGATACCCGAAACAAACTGATCGCGCACCCTGTCGATAGCAAAGCTGGCAGAAGGAACAAATCCTTCGGCTTCGTTCAGGCCCATAATAATGAGCCCGCCGGCAGTGTTCGCAAAAGCGCTCACTGTCTCCCATACGTCTGCACTCAATTTATTCGTGCAGGCTTTAACTTCTACCGATGCGTCATCGGTCCCCCGCCTGCGAAGGCGCTCAACGATAAGGCCAAGAGGTTCATCCAGCAGCATTGGCATTCCGTCTCTCTAAAACAATAGATTTATCTCTCTAAAGTTTAGTATATCTCTCTAACTTTAGAGAGATAAGTACCTTGTTTTAGAGAGATATAGCGAATTCGCTGCTAGATTACCTAAGGTCATCTCTCTAACCGACTTTCTCTTTAGAGAGACATTTAGAGAGACAAGAGCAATCTCTCTAACCAAGGGTTCCGCTCTTTAAAGCGTACGCATCCCAACCGTACCCTAAGTTGCGGTGGAATAGTTCCTGTTTTGCGGCCCCTCGGGCCCAAACAGGAACTATTCCACCGCAACTTAGTTTGGCGGGCATGGACCGCCGACCTGCCAAATAGGGACAGGTTTGTTTTGGCAGGTTTTATCTGGGGAAACGCAAACAGGGCCGCAACGCCATACGACGCTGCGGCCCTTTTCCTTGGAGAAGGATCGATTGATTGAGCGGGCTGGTTGCACCTAGCCCTCGAGCCCGGCGTTAATAAGCTCCGCGATCTCGGCGGGATCGGTGCTCGCGCGCACCTTGTCACGGAAGCCGGCGTCCATCAGCATCACGGCAGCCTTGGAGAGCAAACGCAGGTGCGTGGTTCCAGCCTCGCCGGCAGGCACGTACAGCGCGAGCGCAACATCGACAGGTACCCCATCGAAGCTCGGCCATTCAACGGGCTCGACCAGTTTAAGCACGGCAACGCCCGGCGTGTGGATCGCGTCGCTTTTGGCATGCGGAACGGCAAAACCGGCGACAAGGCCAGTCTCGGCCTCGTTCTCGCGAGCAATAAAGGCAGCCTCTACGGCAGATGCGTCATCGGCAAATCCGAGCTCGATGGCCTGCCCGGACAAATAATGCAGGGCGTCCTCGCGCGAGGCGGCGGGATACCCGATCGTCACTTGGTTGGCAGATACAAATCCCATGGAAACCTTCCTTACAACACGGACCTGACCGCAGCTTCGATGCCGTCGGCGTCCAAACCGTACTTGTGCAGCAAATCGACCGCAGGGCCGGACTCGCCATACACATCGCGCACGCCGACGCGTCGCATCGGCACCGGATGCTGTTCCGCGAGCACCGAGGCCACGGCCTCGCCAAGACCGCCGATAATCGAATGCTCCTCGGCGGTGACCACGCGACCAGTCTTCTTGGCGCTGGCAACCACCAGGCGCTCATCAAGTGGCTTGATCGTGTGCATGTTGATGACCTCGGCGTCGATACCATCGGCAGCGAGCACCTCGGCAGCCTCAAGCGCCTCGGCGACCATGAGGCCACAAGCGACGATGGTCACATCGGACCCCTCGCGCACGACCACGCCGCGACCAATCTTGAACTCATAGTCCTCGCGGTCGTTGATGACCGGTGTCGCCAGGCGGCCGAAGCGCATGTAGACCGGCCCCTCAAACTCATAGGCGGCGCGCACGCAAGCGCGAGCCTCGATGTCATCGGCGGGAACGATCACCGTCATACCCGGGATCGTGCGCATGAGCGCGATGTCCTCGCAGCACTGATGCGTTGCACCGTCTTCGCCGACCGATATACCCGCATGCGTGGCGCCGATTTTGACGTTGAGGTGCGGATAGCCGATGGAATTACGCACTTGTTCGTACGCGCGGCCGGCGGCGAACATGGCAAATGTGCTCGCAAAGGCGACGTGACCCGTGGTCGCAATGCCGGCGGCGAGCCCCATCAAGTTGCTCTCGGCAATGCCGGCATCGTAGAAGCGCTCAGGATGTGCAGCCTTAAACTTACCGGTCTGCGTTGCGGCGGCCAGGTCGGCATCGAGAACCACAAAGTCATCGCGCTCATTGCCCAGCTCGACAAGCGCCTCGCCATAGCTAACGCGCGTGGCGACTTTCTTGACGTCTGCCATTAGAGCTCCTCCCCTGCTGCTGCGAGCTCGGCCATGGCCTGCTCAAACTGTTCATCGTTGGGTGCCTTGCCGTGCCAACCCACCTGGTTTTCCATAAAGGAGACGCCCTTACCCTTCACCGTCTCGGCGATAATGGCCACGGGCGAGTCGCTCACTTTGCGGGCCTCGGCAAAGGCGGCTGCAATCTGCGCCATGTCGTTACCGTCGGCAAGCTCGATCACATGCCACTTAAAGGCGCGGAACTTGTCGGCAAGCGGCATAGCCGAGTTGACTTCATCGATACTGCCGTCAATTTGCAGGCCATTGTGATCGACGATAGCGACGAGGTTCTCCAGGTCGTGGTTGCCGGCGAACATTGCCGCCTCCCACACCTGGCCCTCCTCGCACTCACCGTCGCCCAACAGCGTGTAGACGCGGTAGCTGTCACCCCAGTGCTTTGCGGCGAGTGCCATTCCAACCGCGGCGGAGATACCCTGACCGAGCGATCCGGTAGACATGTCGACGCCCGGTGTGTCATTCATATTGGGATGGCCCTGCAGGCGGCTGCCGACATGGCGGAGCGTCTCGAGCTCCGCCTTGGGAAAGAACCCGCGCTCGGCGAGCACGGCATAGAGCGCCGGAGCGCAATGTCCCTTGGAGAGCACAAAGCGATCGCGCTCGGCGCGGCTCGGATTCGCCGGGTCGACATCCATTTCCTCAAAGTAGAGGTAGGTCATAATGTCGGCGGCGCCAAGCGATCCGCCCGGATGCCCCGACCTGGCGGCGTGGACACCCGTGACAATACCGCGGCGAACCTCATTGGCAATCTTGGCCAGTTCCTGATCGGTCATGGAGTTTCCTCTCTTGAGCACGCCGGCCCGGCATAACAAATGCTGGGCCGGCAGAACCATCGTTACTGTGCCTCGACGACCTTTTTCCAGTCGGCCTCGAACGAGGCAAGGCCCTGGTCGGTCAGCGGGTGATGCAAGCACTTCTTGAGAGCGGCCATGGGCACGGTCGCGATGTCGGCGCCAAGAAGAGCCGCCTGGGTCACGTGGTTGGGCGTGCGGACCGAAGCGGTGATGATTTCGACGGTGTCGTCGACGTTCTTGCCAGTCCAGTCATAGTTCTTGATGCAGGTCACAACGTTGTCAAGCTGCGAAATACCGTCCTCGGCGATGTCGTCGAAGCGTCCCACAAACGGGCTGATGTAGCGAGCGCCGGCGTTGGCGGCCATCAAGGCCTGGGTCGGCGAGAAAACAAGCGTCATGTTGACGCGCACGCCTGCATCGGCCAGGGCGCGGCAGGCTGCGAGGCCGGCCTCGCACACGGGAAGCTTAACCACGATGTTGGGAGCCAGGGCGGCAAGGCGCTTGCCCTCCTCGATCATGCCCTCGGCAGTGGTCGCGGTGGACTCGGCGGACACGGGCAACCCCTCGCAAAGCTCGGCGATCTTGAGCATATGGGGCTCAAAGTCGGCGAGCTTGCCGCCGGTCTTGGCGTACAGGGACGGGTTGGTGGTGACGCCGGCAAGGCAGCCCCAGCTCTTGGCCTCGGCGATCTCGTCAAGGTTGGCGGTATCGATAAAGAACTTCATGGTGCAAACTCCTTCGGAGGAATCCAAAACTCAAAAAATAGGACAAAGGGGATGTCCC
>DXZV01000024.1:0-8464 GCA_019419485.1 Collinsella sp. | reverse complement strand
ACTTAGTCCTCGAGAGCCTTCTCGATGCGGCTCGTGACGCCCTTGAGGTTAAGACCGACGACGTACTGCTTGATCGGGCGCTTGATGTGCTCGATCACAAAGCGCTTGCCGTCGATGTCCTGGGCAGCGAGGTTGCGGTAGAGTTTCTCGACCTGCTCCTTGACCTCGGGATCGTTAAAGGCGTAGTGGCCGGAGACATCCAGAATCTTCAGGCTGAGCTCGTCGTCGGCCAGGATGTCGTCAACCTGCAGGTTAACGTCATCGCCGGTCATCCACTTGCGCCAACGCTCGGTCTTGATAGCCTTGACCAGCAGCGTGTGATACAGGTCGGAGGGATCGTCGCACAGGCCGTTGTCGACCAGAATCTGCTCGGTAGCGCAGAGCTTGAGGTAAGCGCGGGTCTCCTCGGTGCCGTACTGAGGGGCAACATTGGAGGCCGTCACGTGAGCCGGGATGTGCTCGAGCAGCGTCGCGTCATCCAGGTAGTCGGCGTTGTGTTCCTTCAGGCCCACGCCGTAGCGCTTAGCCATGTCGGCGAGCTCGCGGGCATTCTTAAAGTTGTAGTGACCGACCTGCTCGGTCCAACGGGTGAGCGTACCGGTCTGGCCGACGATAAAGGTGGGCATGGGACAGCCGCGCTTCTCGAGCTCGGGCTGCAGCTGAGAAATGAACTCCTCGTACTTATCGGTAGAGGTCAAGCCGCCATTGGTCTCCTCGGTACCGACCTCATAGGCAACCTCGGGCAGGTTATGCTCGCGACGGTACTGCTCAAGGTAGTCGATAAGATCGATTGTGCGGCGAAGCACCACGTCGAGCGGAATAACCTTGCCGATCTGATAGGGGTCCTTGGTGGGGTCGACCATCAGCAGGTCAAAGCCTGCCTCCATGTCGGCGACGAAGGACTTGCGGGCGAGCTCCATGGCCTCGTCCTCGGGCAGGTGGGCGTTACGCTCCTCGTCGCGCTGCCACGGACCGCCGTGATCGCGGCACAGGTAGTACGGACCGGTGTAACCCACCTCGTCGGCAACCTTCTTGATGTCGGCGGCAAAGCGCGTCTGGTCCCAACCGTTGACGTAGCCGGCGCCCATCTCGTCCATATCGACCTGGTTGCGGCTGGCGATAAACATGGGCGGGAAATCCTCGTCCTTGGCAAGCTCGAACACAGCCTGAATCAGGTTGGGGCTCATGGGGCCAATGCCGACCATGGTTGCGTGATCGCCGCTATCCTGCAGCTTGAGCATGCCCTGAACGGCCTGGCGGATGGTGAGGTTGGACATTTTGTTCTCCTTCTCCAGAGGATTTTTGACAAAAGTTCCCTGGGACCCAGATGTGGGCCCTATTAGTACGGATGGATTTTGTTGTGTAGGGGCGGTTGTGCGGAGTCAAATCCATCCCTCCGCACAACCGGAGTCCTTAAAGGTTTACTTGGCCTGCTTGTCGAGCGTGGGCTTCATGGCAATCAGGATTGCAGCGGCGACCACGGAGCCAATCACGATGTCCAAGCAGAACAGCGCGACGTTGTTGGTGGCAAGGGCGACGATAAAGCCACCGTGCGGGACGTAGCAGTCGATGCCCTGGAAGGCGGCAAGCGCCGCACCCACAGCAGAGCCGATGCAAATGCCGGGAAGGGTGTGACCGAGGTCCTTGACCGCGAAGGGGATAGCGCCCTCGGTAATACCGATGCAGCCCATGAACAGCGCGGAGATGCCCATCTGACGGTCGGCGTTATCGAACTTGTTCTTGGCGATGAGTGCAGCGAGGCCACAGGCGATCGGGGGAACTGCGACGGCGACGCGGAACATACCATTAGGACCGTAGATGCCGGAGGCCATGATGGCCATGGTGAAGGTCGAGGCGGTCTTGTTGATGGGGCCACCCATATCGAAGGCGGTCATAACGCCAATGACCAGGCCCAGGACGACGGCGGAGCCGCCCTGCAGGCTGCCGAGCACGCCGGTAAGCCAGTCCATCACAAAGCCAAGCGGCGTGGCCAGAATGTAGATATAGGCCATACCCAGGACAAGCGAGGTCAGAATCGGGATGATCAGGATGAGCATGATGGTCTGGATGGTGTTGTTGACCTTCCAGGTCTTCATCCAGCGGACAAAGTAGCCGCAGATGACCGCCATAATCATGGCGCCCAAGAAGCCCGTCGAAACGCTGTTGCCGTTAGGGGTAACGACCGCGTTGTTGACCAGGTAGCCCAGGACAAAACCGGGGGCGAGCGCGGGCTTGCCGGCCATCGAGTAGGAGATGTATGCCGCAAGCACCGGGATCATCATGGAGATGCCGGCCATACCGATGGTGTTAAGGCTCACCATCAGCGGGTTCGTAACCTCCATGCCATTGGCGCCGGCGGTGCCGGATGCCAGCGAGAAGGCAAGGAACACGCCGCCGATAACGACAATGGGGATAAAATAGGAAACGCCGGTATTGAATGCATTGAGCAGCGTCTTGCCAGGATCGGCAAAGATGGACTGCTTGGACGCCGGTGTCGGGGCCTGCGGGGCAGCGGAGACGGCCTTCTTCTCTGCCTTGGCCTCGGCCTTGGGCGCGTCAACGGAGCCGCCCGTCGCCTTGATGATCTCAACAGCCTGGTCGATGATCTTTACCGGATCGGCGATTACATCCGAGGTACCGACCTTCAGGAACTTGCCCTCGGCCATCTTCTGCTCAAAACGGTCCTCATTCTCGACACCCACGTCGACGGACTCGAGCACCAGGTCGGCGGAATCCACGTCTTCCTGCGTCAGCTCGTTCTCGATGCCCAGACCACCCTGAGCCTCGACTTTGCACTCGATGCCACGGGCGGCGCATTCATCTTGAATCGCCTTCTGGGCCATATACGTGTGGGCAATGCCCACGGTACAGGCGGCAACGCCTACGATCTTCATTGCTTCCCTCTTTTCATAGAGTTGCGTGCGCAAGACACCGTTTGCGGAGGCCTCCGGAGCATCCCCTGCCGTTTGGACTTGCTGTCTTTTCGACAAGACCAATATAGGGTGCTGGCATTGATAAAACTAGCTCAATTCGGTAAACGCGCAGGTCAGGGTATTAGTTATGCGATTTAGTTATGCGTTTAACCAAAAATGAATCCTGCGATTTTACCCTCGATTTCAAAAGTCAAGAAGTATTTGATTTTCTCGGTAGACGGCAGATGCGCATGCCGGTCACAAATTTCGACCCCACCCGTATACCGCATTTGTTGCATACTCATATGAAAGGAAAGGGTCGCTCACCGAAGCGCATCCCACACCAAGACTCAAAGTCATCATGTTGGAAAATGCTCATCTGTCGGAAGGAGTCGCTGTGGCAAAACAGCGCGTTACGATCGCAGACGTCGCTCGAGAGGCGGGAACCTCGACAGCAAGCGTCTCGTATTACCTCAACGACAAACGAGACAAGCTCAGCGACAAGACGCAGGCAAAGATCGCGCGCGTTATAAAGGAGCTGGGGTACGTCCCCAACGCTCAGGCACAAACGCTCACCGGCAAACAGACCCACGTCATCGCCATCATCATCTTGGATAACACCAACAAGTGGGCGGGCCTCGTCCTCAACGGCATGGAGCAGGTCATGCTCCCCGCGGGCTACCAAACGGTCGTTTGCACCAGCAACTTTAACCCCGAGATCGAGCTCATGTATGTCGACAAGATGCTCTCGCTGGGCGTCGATGGCTTTATCATCCAGCCCACGGCAAACTTCAAGGCCGTTCATGACCGCATCAAGCGCGCCGGCAAGCCCGTCGTCTTTTTCGATGCGGCCATCTATAGCCCAGGTACCAGCTGGATTAAAACCAACCTTTACGACGGTGTGTACAACGCCACGCAGGCACTCCTCGACGCCGGCTACGAGGACTTTTTCTCCATTGCCGCCAACATGACCGAGATGCGCACCCGCATGGAACGTTTTCAGGGGTATGCCGAGGCACTGGCAGCGAACGGGCAGCTCTACAAAGCGATTCCCATCGACCACAACAAGCCGTCGGTCGGTGAGCTTACCGAGTACTTTAAATACAAGTTCAACCCCGCCAAGCGAACCCTTATCTTCGTGCAAAATCAATGGGCACTTCCCCGTATCTACAAGGCCCTCCAGCCCATGGCCCATCTACTTCCGCAGCAAATCGGTCTTTTGGGACTCAACTGCGAAGACTGGACCAACCTCACCACGCCGACCGTCTCCACGATCATCGAGCCCGTCGACCAGGAAGGCAGGGAGGCGGCCGAGATGCTCCTCGCGCTACTCGATGGCAGCAGCACGCCCGGTGAGCAGCGCATTCTCGAATGCAAGCTCAATTGGCTCGGCTCCACCTCGATCTAGCCATACGTCAAATATGAAGCAAATGAACCAGTAGCGTTTGTCCCAAATCTTAAGTATTTGTTCGACAGAACGGCCTCTGCCGGCTCCTGCTAGACTGGTAGATTCGCAACCGACTACCCAGGAGCCCCCATGTCGCGCAAGTCCGCCTACAAGCAAGTACTTTCCATCGGCACCGCCGTGGTGCTGGGATTTGCGCTGTTTACAGGATCGCTCGACGGGGCGCCCAAGCTGCTGTCGCCGCAAAGCGATGAGCAGGCGGCGGCCCTGGCCGAGAAGCAAAACGAGAGCCCCAGCCGCACCGACGACGAGGCGGACCTGGTCGCCCGGCTCGAATCGGGAACAGCGAGCTCCGAGGACTCCGGCGATGGCTCCGAATCCGCCACGACCAACACCAACGGCAACGTTGCCGAGGACAGCTCCACCACCCCCATCGACGAGGTCGAAAACCCCGACCTCAACCGCGCGCGCGGCGTATACCTCACCAGCATTCCCGACTACGCCGGTAACCCCTACGTCGCCCTTCGCGCCGATGGTACGCACTCGCTCGGCACGCCGTCGTTCACGCTCGATGAATACGAGCGCGCCACCGAAGAAGGCTGCTTTAAGAAGTTCTCTAAACTCGACAGCCTGGGCCGTACCCGCAAAGCACTCGCCTGCATAGGACCCGAATCGCTCGGTCAGGGCAAGCGCGGCGATATCTCGCGTATCCATCCCGCCGGTTGGCACCAGCAGCGCTACGACTTTATTCCGGGTCAAAGCCTCTACAACCGCTGCCACCTCATCGCCTGGTCGCTCTGCGGCGAGAACGCCAATCGCAAGAATCTCCTCACCGGCACGCGCTATCTCAACGAAACGGGCATGCTGCCGTTTGAAGAGCAGATCCTCGGCTACATCCGCGACACTGGCAACCATGTGCTCTACCGCGTCACGCCCATGTACAACGAAGAGGAACTTCTCTGCCGCGGCGTGCGCCTTGAGGCCCAATCGGTCGAGGACCACGGCAAGACCCTCTGCTTCCACGTATATTGCTACAACCTGCAGCCGCACGTGCAGATCGACTACGCCACCGGTCGCAACCAGGCATCCGGAGACTAGTGCCGACCGCGCCACCCGTAACCCAAAGATGATCTGTTTTCCTCCGTCCCCCAGGGATCAAAAAGGGCCGCCCTGGGTTACCCAGAGCGGCCCTTGCATCGGCATGTATGTTGCAGGCAACGCCACACGCTACTTGGCGCGACCCTCCTCATAGCGCTCGACCAGCTTGGCCTGAACGTCATAGGGAACCTGCTCATAGCCAGCGGGCTTCATGGTAAAGTCGCCCGTGCCGCGCGTGATAGAGCGCAGGCGCGTCGAGTAATCCGTTAGCTCGGCCAGCGGCGCCCGGGCAATGACCACGGTATCGCCGCGTTCGTCGGTCTCCATGCCCGTCACGCGACCGCGCGATGCCGAGATGTCGCCCATCACGGCGCCGGCATAGCTCTCGGGGATCGTCACCGTGATTTCCTCGATGGGCTCCAGCACCACCGGGTCGGCATCGGCGCACGCCTTGCGCAGGCCGATGCGGGCCGCCGCGCGGAACGCCATCTCGTTGGAGTCGACGCTGTGATACGAGCCGTCGTACACAGCCACGCGAATGCCCGTGAGCGGGTAGCCAGCGATGATGCCGTCCTTCATGGTCTCCTGGACACCCTTGTCCACGGCGGGAATGAGCGAGCGCGGGATGCGGCCGCCCACGACCTCGTCCACAAACTCGTAGCCGTCGCTCGTGCCGTCGGGCCCAATGAGCGGCTCCACGCGCAGCCAGCAGTCGCCGTACTGACCGGCGCCGCCGGTCTGCTTCTTGTGACGACCCTGAGCGCTTGCCGTGCGGCGGATGGTTTCGCGATACGGAATACGGATCGGCACGCTCTTTGCCACAACCTTGGTACGGTCCTCAAGGCGATTGAGCAGAACCGAAACCTGTGCCTCGCCCACCGCAGAGATAATGGTCTGGCCGGTCTCCTCGTCGCGGTCGATGCTCATGGTCGGATCGGCCTTGCAGGCCTTCTCGATAAACGTGTAGAGCTTCTCTTCGTCGCCGCGATTCTCGGCCTCGATGGCAATACGGTACTGCGAGTTGGGGAACTTAAACGCCGCAGCCTCGACCTTACCGGTAATCGAGAGCGTGTCGCCCGTCTCGGCAGCCAGCTTGGGCGCCACGATGATATCGCCGGCATAGGCGTGGCCGACCTCGGTCATGTCACGGCCGCACATCACATACAGGTGAGCCAGACGCTCGCCCTTGCGCGTGCGCGCATTGATCAGCTCAAGGCCCGGCTCAAGCGTGCCCGTCAGCACCTTGATAAAGCTGATGCGACCCTGTTGCGGATCGGCCAGGGTCTTAAACACAAATGCCACCGGACGGTCATCGTCACTCGAGATCTTGAGCGAGTCGCCGTCGATGAGCGGCATCTCGCCGTAGCCGGTCGGCGCCGGGAAGTACGTGGCGATGTCGTCCATCAGCGAGTTGACGCCCTGCTCCTTAATGCAATCGCCCGCAAAGACCGGCACAAAAATGCGCTCGGCAATCGCCTTCGACAGCAGGCCCTCGAGCTCCTCCTGCGTCAGCGTCTCCTCGCCTTCCAGGTATTTCATCATCAGTTCGTCGTCGGCCTCGGCCACCAACTCGCACAGATGGTCATGGGCCTCCTCGGCCTGGGCACGATACTCCTCGGGAATCTCCGACTCAACGGCTTCGGCGCCGTTGCAATGGCGCGCCTTCATGCGCACCAGGTCGATGATGCCGTCAAAGTCCTCGCCCTCGCCCCAGGGAAGGGTCACGGCGCCCAGACGCGTACCAAAGCGCTCCTGCAGCAGGTCCATCGTGGTCGCAAAGCTGGCCTCGGAGCGCGACAGGCGGTTTACAAACACCGCACGCGCCAGACGCAGGTCCTCGGCGGCATACCAGAGCTTAACCGTCGTAGGCTGCGGGCCGGCCTCGGCGTCGACAACAAACAGAGCCGTCTCGCAGACGCTCATCGCGGCATAGGCGTCGCCGATAAAATCGGGATAGCACGGGGCATCGAGCACGTTGATGCGCGCGCCCTTCCAGTCGATCGGCGCAATGGTCGTCGAGATGGAAAATGCACGCTTGACCTCTTCGGGGTCATAGTCGAGCGTGGGCTTGGTGCCGTCGTGGCCGCCCAGGCGGGCGGTCTTGCCGGAAAGGTGGAGCATGGCCTCGGCGAGTGAAGTCTTGCCCACCCCGCCTTGGCCTACGAGCACCACGTTCCTTACGTTACCGGTCTTGGGAGCACCCATGATGACCTCCTTGCAGGGCCGCGCGCAATGCGCGACGCCAACGGGGAGGGTTCGCGGTCGGTGCCGTCCCAGGAGCAGCATGGTCGGCAGCCGAGCCGACTCACCCTCCAAATGTCCTATGCCACCACCCTACCCTCACGGACGGCTGTCCATGCATACCTTTCGGCGCACGTATGAATACAGGCGGCGAGAGGAAGAGACAAGCTTGTGAGGCAATTATTGAACCCCGTCGATGTAAACAAAAAGCCGCCACAGACCGTAAGACCTGTGGCGGCTTCGCCTCAATTAATAGTTGAGTAAATACCTGAGCCTATCCCTCGATACGGCTCAAGAACTCACGGGTACGCTGCTCGCGCGGATGGTCGATGACCTGCTCGGCAGGTCCCTCCTCGACAATACGACCGCCGTCCATAAAGACCACGCGGTCGGCAACGTCGCGGGCAAACTGCATCGCGTGCGTCACAATCACCATCGTCATGTTTTGCGCAGCGAGGTCCTTAATGACGCGCAGCACCTCGGCCGTCAGCTCTGGATCGAGCGCCGAGGTCGGCTCATCAAAGAACAGGATCTCCGGGTCGAGCGCCAGGGCGCGGGCAATACTCACGCGCTGCTGCTGGCCGCCCGAAAGCTCGCAGGGCACCTTGTTCTCGTTACCCGTAAGCCCCATCTGTGCAATAAGCTCATGTGCGCGGGCCTCCGCCTGCTCGCGCGGGCGCTTGAGCACGCGGATCGGAGCGTCGGTGATGTTTTTCATCACGGTATAGTGCGGGAACAGATTGTAGTTCTGAAACACCAGACCAAACCGCGAGCGCGCCTGTTTAGGTACATCGCCCTTTGCGTACAC
>DXZV01000239.1 GCA_019419485.1 Collinsella sp. | reverse complement strand
GGGCTCGGAGATGTGTATAAGAGACAGGATCGGACCTGCCGGCGATAAAGGACAGCCCCATATCACGCGCCAATAACTGAAACGCCACCTCGCCCTTGACGGGAAGCACCGTACCGTCCAAGCCGAGCTCGCCGGCGATAAGGCAGCGATCGAGGTTGTCACGGGGAATCTGCCCATCGGCCGCCAGAACCGCGATGGCGATGGGCAGATCAAAGCCGCTACCGGTCTTGCGAATATCGCCGGGCGCTAGGTTGACCGTAATGCCCGAGCGTGGGATCTCGAACCCGGCGGAGCGCATCGCGCAGCGAATACGACCGCGTGACTCCATCACCTCCATACTCGGAATGCCGAGCATCTGGATGCCCGGAACGCCACCGGCAAGCGAGACCTCGACCGTGACGTGAATCGCCTCGACGCCGCGGATGCAGGCCGCGTGAACGGCAAACGTCTCGAACGCCATCACGACACCTGCCAATCGAACGCGTTGTACTGATGCTCGATCTCGGCGATATGCCCGCCACGAATGGTGACGCCCACGGCATCGAAGCGAATCGCCTTGAGCGGATAATGCTCCATGAGATAGCAACTTGCGATGCGGCGGTAGCGGCGTTGCTTTTGGGCGTCCACGGCCTCCTCGGGAAAGACCCGCGTGCTGCAATCCAGTGCAACGCGTCTGGTCTTGACCTCGGCCATCACCACGACATCGTCGAGCTCATCGAGCAGCACCAGATCGGCCTCGCCCTCGGTGCAACGATAACCCTGCTCCAGCAAGGTGTAGCCGCGCTCGTTAAAGTAGTCGATGGTGATCAGCTCGCCCAGCATGCCCAGCTCGCGGGGACTGAGCCCCTTGATAAACTCGGGCGTCATCGCCCCGCAGTCGAGCTCGCCGTTTTCCCAACGCTCCTTGAGCTGCTGCGTCTTGCTCTTTTTGCTTGCGGCACTCATGGGGTCTCCTTTCCCGCACGCTGCATTGCCCCGATGATGAGGGCACCTTTCATGCGGGTAAGTACCGGAAGCAAACCAAAAGCTGACCAAATACCGTCAAAAAACGGGCCGTACGCAGCAATGGTGTTGCATACGGCCCGCTACCAGCAGGTTTATAAAACCCCTGAGGTCCCTGTCTCCACAATTGACCTAGAAAAGGCGCTCAGTCTGCAGAAAGTTTCCGCAAAAGCTCACGCGGTGCAGTGGACAAAGTCCATGTTTGCGAATGGCCTCGATATGCTCGGGGCTTGCATAGCCCTTCGACTCGGCCAGATGGTACTCGGGATACTCGGCGTCGTACTCGACCATCATCTCGTCACGCGTGACCTTGGCCATGATGGACGCCGCGGCGATGCAGGCGATTTTGGCATCACCCTTCACCACATCGCGCTCGTTGGGAACGGTGCCCAAGGGGTTACCGTCCATAAGCACGCAATCGGGCTCGAGCCCCGTATCGGCCACGGCGCCCGCAACGGCGGTACGGATAGCACGGGCCATGCCCATCTCATCGATATCCGAAGGAGCGATATGGCAAAAGCCGATGGCAGTCGCCACCTCGGCTATCTTCACCGAGAGCAGCTCGCGGCGCGCGGGCGTGAGCTTTTTGGAATCGTTGATGCCCCAGATGCGCGGCTCCATCGGAAGACCCACGGCACACACGGTCAAGGGACCCGCTACCGAGCCACGGCCCACCTCGTCGACGCCCACGACCACACCATCACCGCCGAGCTCATGCATAAGCTGATACATGCCGTTGACGCGCTCGCGCTCGGCAAGCTCTTTGGCATGGCGTTTGAGGGCACGCTCGCAAGCCTTGATCACCTGCTGGCGCGGATCCTCGCGATAATGCTCCACGAGGGCGGGAATCTCCTCAAACGTAGCGCTCGCCAACTCACCGGCAACCTGCGATGCCGAAACCGAGCTCGTCATGTTGGCCATACCAGGCCCTCCTTGCATGCAAATCAGATTAAAAGAAGGGCCACCCGAAGGTGACCCTTGTGTCCAAACGAGTGGACAGACGCTGCGATCTTCTTAGCGCTTCTCGGGGATGCGAGCAGCCTTGCCCACCTTGTCGCGGAGGTAGTACAGCTTGGCGCGACGGACGCGACCATGACGAACGACCTCGAGCTTGGCGATCTTGGGGCTGTGAAGCGGGAAGGTACGCTCAACACCGACAC
>DXZV01000238.1 GCA_019419485.1 Collinsella sp. | reverse complement strand
CCATCGCGCCGAGAGTACTGCGGGGCCAGCCCGTGGGAGGCCAGGGCGCCGCTGATCGGTGGACGGCACCGAGCCGTCGGATGACTTGAAGAAGGGGGAGGCCTCGCGGCCTCCCCCTTTTTTGCGTTTACGTGAAACATTCCTTATGCAATTAAATCAATTTAATCATCCACCGCTGAATATAGACGTTCACCGTTCTTTGGCCGGTTCTCTGTTCTCAATGGACTAATATTTGCTTTAGCGCACTGCTGCGCTTGTCCTGTTTTTACACGGGTCGTTTTATTGATTGTGACGGAAGGACTCACATGGCAGATGTTCATGAGCTGCTTGATACTTGGATTGCCAATGTCAAGGACGAGGAGCTCCTCGCTGAGCTCAACACGATGAAGGAGCAGGGTGATGAGGACGCCATCACCGACGCTTTCTTCCAGGATCTCGCCTTCGGTACTGCCGGCCTTCGCGGCACTATCGGTGCGGGCACTAACCGTATGAATATCTATACGGTCGGTCGTGCGACCCAGGGATTCGCTGACTACCTCAATGCGACCTTCAAGCATCCGACGGTCGCCATTGCTCGCGATAGCCGCAATAAAGGTGAGCTGTTCGTCAAGACGACGGCTGCCATTCTTGCAGCAAACGGCGTGACTGCCCTCGTGTATCCCAAGATTTCTCCTGTGCCGACGCTCTCCTGGGCCGTCCGCGACCTTAAGTGCTCCGGTGGCATTTGCATGACCGCTAGCCATAACCCAGCGCCTTATAACGGCTATAAGGCCTATGGCCCCGACGGTTGCCAGATCACTAGCGAGGCCGCCGATGCAATTTCTAAGGCTATCGCCGAGACCGATACGTTCACCGGCGTGAAGTCCATGGACTTCGATGAGGCTCTTGAGCAGGGTCTGGTCAAATGGATCGATGACTCGTGCCTCGAGCGTTATTACGACGCCGTTCTCGCCCGCGGCGTGACTAACCTTTCTGCCGAGGAGATCGCTGGCGCTCCGCTTAAGCTCGTCTACACTCCGCTCAACGGCACCGGCCTCATTCCCGTCACGACGGTGCTCGAGCGCGCTGGCATCACCGATGTCACGGTTGTTCCCGAGCAGAAGGAGCCTAACGGCGATTTCCCGACCTGCCCGTATCCTAACCCCGAGATCCGTCAGGCCATGCAGAAGGGCATCGATCTCTGCGAGCAGGTTCACCCCGATCTGCTGCTTGCAACCGATCCCGACGCCGACCGTGTTGGCGTTGCCGTTAAGAATGGCGATGACTATCTGCTGCTGACCGGCAATGAGATGGGCGTTCTGCTGCTCGACTATATCTGCAAGACCCGTGCTGCCCGCGGTGAGGACCTCACTAAGAAGGTTGCCGTTACTACTATCGTTTCTTCCGCCATGGTTGACGCTCTGGCCGACGAGTACGGTTTTGAGCTCCGCCGCTGCCTGACGGGCTTCAAGTACATCGGCGACATCATTACCTCGCTTTCCGATGCTGGCGAGGTCGATCGCTTTATCTTTGGTTTCGAAGAGAGCTACGGCTATCTGGCTGGCGACCACGTGCGCGACAAGGACGCCGTGAGCACTTCGCTGCTGATTTGCCAGATGGCGCAGTATTACAAGCTCCAGGGTAAGAACCTCGCCGATGCGATGCACGAGCTGTACGAGAAGTATGGCTACTACCACAACAAGACGATTTCGCTGAGCTATCCGGGTGCTGAGGGTGCGGCAAAGATGGCCGGCATCATGTCCGGTCTGCGCGAGAACCCGCCTGCGGAGCTTGCTGGGTCCAAGATTGAGGCCGTCGTGGACTACAACACCTGCGTGAACGGCCTGCCGAAGGCTAACGTCATTGAGTTCGATCTTGAGGGCGGCAACAAGGGTATTGTTCGTCCTTCCGGCACCGAGCCCAAGATTAAACTGTATATCTTCGCCAAGGGCGCGGATGCCGCCGAGGCTGATGCAACACTTGACGCGATCGAGGAATCCGGTCGCAAGCTGTTGGCCTAAGGCTTTGAAAGCCTATTTCTATAGATAGACGGAGGAGGGGATCTCGGAAACGAGGTCCCCTCTTTATTACCGGTAAATACAGCTGAGAATTCCGAATTGTGTAGGAAATGTGTACGCCCAGATTCCCGCCCCCGGCGCCCCTCCGGTCTGGCAATATATCTCCTTGCCGCGCGGC
>DXZV01000237.1 GCA_019419485.1 Collinsella sp. | reverse complement strand
CATCTATCAACAACGAGCAGATAAAAGATGCCGCCGCACTTGAGGCTATTGCTAAACGGCTCTATCGTCAGTCGGGATTACGGTTTCGCTACTACATCGATGCCTACCGAACCAAGCAATACCAACTCATGCGCGAACTGACCACTTGGATGCGTGGTTAAAGTGAATAAAAGCATAGCGAAAATGAATAATACAAACTCGCCGCTCGCAGACGGCACTCCTGACTGACATAAATATACGATACCGTGCAGTATGCAATTTTAGTTTTGGTGGAAAACTTGAAATATGTACGATAGAAAATAGCGGATTAAGCTCAAAACTGCTCGGGCAGGACTTGAGCGCACATAAATTGATGCAACCGATCCGACAGATCGCTTTATGCATGAAATTCCAGACCTTTTCGCATTGAGAATAGGCGATCAATCGTACATATTTTAGTTTTTCCACCAATTCGAGCCCCTTCGTCTGCAGGAGAGACGAGTAATCAACGAGGGGCTTTCATAAGACCACTGGAATTAGCCTCAGCAAACCCGTTTGACAAAAAGAGGCTCTTCGGTGGTTTCTGTGGGAGAGATTCCGGCATAGGCCCAGCTCAGCGGGCGAAAACAACGATCTGGAACTGAAACGGCCCCGGGAGGGGCCGTTTCCGCGTCATCCGCCTATGATTGCTAAGCCAAATTCAGACAACCGAAGAGGTGTGACGCATGAAGAGTCTACTACTTCTCGCCCTCGGTCTGGCCCGCACGGTCGTCCTGGGCGCGCGCATCGAGGCCGAGCGCATCGTCGTGAGCGTCCGGCCCTACAAGCGCGAGCAGCGCCGCTGCCCCGTATGCGGCAGGGCCTGCGACTTCTACGACATGGCGAACCGCGGGGCCCCCAGGCTGTGGAGGGCGATGGACCTGGCGCGCTCGGCCTGCTACCTGGAGTACGCGCCCTGCAGGGTGCGCTGCCCGGAGCACGGCGTGCGCACCGAGGCCGTCCCCTGGGCGCGGCACGGGGCGCGCTTCACGCGCGACTTCGAGGACTGGGTGGCGTGGCTGGCGGTCCGCTGCACCGCCTCGGCGGTCTCCGAGCTCGCCCGCGTCGAGTGGCACAGCGTGGGCGGCGTGTGCAGGCGCGTCTACGCCGAGCTGGAGGCCGCGCGCGGCGCCTCGAGGTTCGACGGCGTGCGCCGCATCGGCATCGACGAGACGTCGTACAAGAAGGGCCACAAGTACGTCACGGTGGTCGTCGACCACGACCGCGGCTGCCTCATCTGGGCGCACGAGGGCACCGGCAAGGACGTGCTCAACCTGTTCCTCGACGAGCTCACGCGCGAGCAGAGGCGCGCCATAGAGGTGGTGACCGCCGACGGCGCGAGGCGGATAGGGCAGCTGGTCAAGCGCCGCTGCCCCAACGCGAGGTGGGTCATGGACCCCTTCCACGTGGTCCAGTGGATGAACGACGCGCTCGACGCCGTGCGCTGCGAGGAGTGGAACGCCGCCAGGGCCGCCGCCAGGGCCGCCAGGCCCAGGCCCGAGGGCAAGCGCGGCAGGCCTGCCAAAGGCGAGCTGCCGCCCGAGGAGGTCAGGGCGCTCGAGGAGGAGGCGGCCTCCATCAAGGGCAGCCGCTACGCGCTCGTGAAGAACCCCGAGGACCTCACCGACGGCCAGAGGGCGAGGCTCGAGGCGCTCAAGAAGAGGGCCGGCTCGCGGCTGGTCAGGGCCTGGGAGCTCAAGGAGGACCTGCGGGCCGTCTTCCGGGCAGCCGACGGCTCCGAGGCCGCCGAGCTGCTCGACGACTGGATGCACAGGGCCGCCTACTGCAAGATCGCCAAGGTCGTCGCCGTGGAGAAGAAGGTGCGCCGCCGGCGCGACGACATCATCGCCGCAGTCGAGCTCGGCATCAGCAACGGGCGCGTAGAGGCCATCAACAACAAGATCAAGGTGACGGTGAGGATGGGCTACGGCTTCCGCAACACCGACAACCTCGTGGCCCTGCTCATGCTCAGGTGCGGCGACTGCCAGCCCCAGCTCCCGGGTCGCCCGGTGAAGGCGAGGAAGAAGGGCGTGAAGGGAGCGAAGAGCGTTGCTGCCTAGGCTAGCCCCTTGTCACACAAACTACCGAAGCCTCCTAAATAAGAGGCGGAAGAGCGACCCTCTACCGCAGTCACTTCTCGCCCCAGTGCCTGGCCAAGCACCGTTAATGCAGTCGAGGCCCCGGCCCCG
>DXZV01000236.1:1298-2215 GCA_019419485.1 Collinsella sp. | reverse complement strand
GCCGAGCCATAAAATCATCGAGCGGAATATTCTCGATCAGCTGACGATTGAGCACCAGGTTGTTGCACAGCGCCTCGTTTACGGTTTTAAAGAAGGTCGCCGCCGCGCCCAGGGCGCGCTCGTTGGTGTCACCGTCCATGGAAGCAAGCGTTTTCTCGACCGAGTCGACAATCATCTCCACCACATCGACGGCAATGGCATCGAGCAGGCCGTCAACCGTGCCAAAGTGCACGTAGAAGGTCTTGCGGTCGACATTGGCCTCGCGCGCGATGGCACTCACCGTAATGTCTGCCAGCGGCTTTTCCATGAGCAGGCGCTCGAAAGCGGAAAGGATGGCATTACGGCTGCGAACAATGCGGCGGTCAAGACGCGGTTTGCTGGTTGCCATGGGCGTGTCCCTTCGATATGCGAGCATTCATCAACAGATGAGAGATAATCTACGTAAGAGGATTATCCCCCATACAGCACAAATATGCCCCGCATCATGAAGAACGCACGACTGTCCTACTGCGACTTAGGGCGCTTCTTCTTATTGAGTGCCGACGGAGATACGCGAATACCATCGCCTGTCTGGCGCACATAGGCTTTATGAGCCGGCTTAGCGGCCCCAGAAGCCTTCTGAGCGTGCTTCTTGGGATCAACGGTAACAGCATTCGTGGGGTGCGGCTTAGTGGGCGCAGAGGGCGTCTGAGACGTGCGGCCGAGTTTGCGCATCACGCGATCCCAGCGCGCATGGATGCTCTCGTTGTGGGCGCTCTTAAGGCCCAGCAGGGGCGCAGCCAAAATGGTCGGCGCAATGAACGTAATGAGGCGCCACAGCAGATAGCCGGCGGTCGAAGCCGACCCAAAGAAATGACCCAAGAACAATGCAAAGCCACCCTCAGCGCCACCAGTTCCACCGGGCAAGGGGACCGCAG
>DXZV01000236.1:0-1288 GCA_019419485.1 Collinsella sp. | reverse complement strand
CTGGACAAAGGCGCTCGCGGCCATGACCGAGAAAAAGTCGACCTCGTGGTGGCCAAAGGCAAGCATCAGGAAATACGGCACCAGATAGAAAAACGCGAGCTGCAGCATGGTGATAAACACGGTGAGCAGCATGGAAGAAAAATGTCCGGCTGAAAGCTTGAACTTCTCGGAGAAGGAGTAGATCTCGCCGTCAACAAACGTGCGCCATCCCTCGATCTTAGTGGCCGAGACACCTATGCGCTCGAGCCAATTGATGATGCAATGGGCGACGCGCGTGACGGTCTTAGGCATGAGCGCGACGGCGAAGATGCCCAGCAAGATGCAGCAGTGCCCGCCAAAGCTAAAGACGCACAGCAGCGTCATGTCGCCATAGCGCTCGGCAAAAAACGGCATGCGAGCAAGCAGTAGGATAGCGCCCCAGGCAACGAGGCCAAACTGGTACACGATAAAGCGCGTGAACTGCGTGGCTCCGGCCTCGCCGACATTTTGGCCCGCCTTGGTCAGGCGGTAGATCTGGGCAGGAGTCGAGCCCATCATCATGGGCGTCAGGTTGCCAAAGAAGATGCCACTCGCCTCGACCGAGATCAGGTCGCGGATGCCGACGGGTGAATTGGGGTCGAGCCAGACAGCGATCGCATAGGCCACAATGCCAAAGAACAGATACATGAACATGCAAAGACACGCGACAACGAGCCAAGACGCCTGGACGCTCGACATAGCGGCCCAAAACTGTCCCATCTGCCCGGTTACCACCAGATAGACGATATAACCAACCAGCACGACGCCGATAAAGATGGCGCCGCGGCGTGCACTCTTATTGTCATCGCCGCCCGAGGCCTCAACCTCGACCTGGGGCTTAGACGTATGCTGAGAGGACTCCGTCATGAGACTCCTTCTAACAGTCAAAATATCTTGGATATTGTACCCGCAAGGGCCATAAGCAGAACGCAAAGCTCTGGTTCAAACGGGAATTGCAGACGGTTGTTTGATAATAAAAAAACCCGACCTTCCATGGGAAGACCGGGTATCAGATGCGTGGTAGCCCGTACCAGATTCGAACTGGTGATCTCCGCCTTGAGAGGGCGGCGTCCTAAACCGCTAGACGAACGGGCCATAAACCTCAGCACAAAAGAAGTGGTAGCCCGTACCAGATTCGAACTGGTGATCTCCGCCTTGAGAGGGCGGCGTCCTAAACCGCTAGACGAACGGGCCATAAACCTCAGCACAAAAGAAGTGGTAGCCCGTACCAGATTCGAACTGGTGATCTCCGCCTTGAGAGGGCGGCGTC
>DXZV01000235.1 GCA_019419485.1 Collinsella sp. | reverse complement strand
AAACTGGCGCGTGCGAGCGCTTGGGCCGCGTGCTGTCATTTCCGACCATCTCGAGTATGGATGCCGAGGCGGTGGACTGGCAGCCGTTCGACGACCTGCGCGCCTATATGCAGCAGGCGTGGCCGCGCGTGTTCGCGGCGGGCGAGGTCGACCTTATCGACCATTCGCTATTGGTGACGCTTAGCGGTTCCGACCCTGACCTCAAGCCCATTATGCTCATGGGCCACATGGACGTGGTTCCCGTGGTGCCGGGTACCGAGGCCGACTGGACGCACGACCCCTTTAGCGGGCACGTGGACGACACCTACATCTGGGGTCGTGGCGCTATCGACATGAAAGACCAGGTCGCAGGCATTCTCGAGGCGGTTGAGTATGCGCTGGCGCACGGCTGGGAGCACGAGCGCACCCTGCTGCTCGCCTTTGGCCAGGACGAGGAAACCACGCAGTACGGCGCGGGAGCGATCGGTCGTGTGCTCGAGGAGCGCGGTATTGAACTTGAATACCTGATTGACGAGGGCGACTACCGCATCGTTTCGGATGCCGAGTATGGCGCGGGCGAGGGCTGGCTTATGCATGCCGACCTCGCGGAGAAGGGCTATGCCGATATCGTGCTCAAGACGAAGAGTGAAGGCGGGCATTCGTCTAACCCCTACGGCGGCACATCGCTCGAGATGCTCAGTCGTGCCATCACCGCAATCTGCGATATCGAGTGGCCGCCGCGTGTGACCGATCTGCTTGCCGCACAGCTTGTCGAGCTGGGGCTCTACACGGCGGATGAAATTGCCGCCAACGGGGACGCCATTGTCCGCGATTGCCTCGCCAGCAAAAAGCTCTACCCGCTCGTGACGACCACCTGCGCGCCGACCCAAATCGAGGGCGGCAGCACTGGTGCTAACGTGATGCCGCAGGATATGTGGGCCAATATCAACTTCCGCATGCTCGAGGGCACGAGCGTGGCCGATGTCGTTACCCGCTGCCGTGAGGCGGTTGCCGGGGCGGACCTTGCCGGACGTGTGGAGGTCGAACTCGGTCCCGGCAGCTCCGAGCCTTCGCCGTCTCCGCGTGTCGGCGGATCGGGGCTCGAGGCCATTCGCGCCATCGCCGCCCGCTACTTCCGTGATCCAAAGGGGACGGAGGAAAACGGATCATTCGAGCCAGTGGCAATTGTGCCCTCGACCGTGATCGGTGCGACCGACGCTGCCAACTACCAGCGCATTTGCCCTGAGTGCATTCGCTTCTCGGCCTTTGTGGTTGATGACGACGAGTGCGATCGCGGCGTCCACGGCACCAACGAGCGCATCACCCGCCGCGCCTACCTCCAGGGTATCCGCTTTTTCATCGCTCTGCTTCAAACGCTCTAGAATGTGACAAAGCGACAGTCCCTTTGTTAGCCGTTGGGCGTTCTTAAACGACTAGTCGTTAAGGAGCGTCCCCAACGGCTACGTCCACTCATTCCGTGCGGGTTATATGCAGGTTTGCTTACGCACGCTATCATGTATGGGTTAAACCGCAACTATGTACCCCATACGCGAAGGGATGCGCATGTATCTGAAGATCGACATGTTCTAGCTGGGCTTACCCCCGCAGTGGCGCCATGCGCCCCATCAATTCTGCCGATTTTCACCTTCACGCATATAAAGGAGTCCTGCCATGCGCGACAAGCTCGAAAAGATCATCAAGGCCTACGAGGAGCTCGAGAAGAAGCTTTCCGACCCGGCCGTCGCCTCCGATATTAAGGAGTTCACGCGTCTCAACAAGGAGTACGCGCACCAGTCCGACCTCATCGCCGCCTCGCGCGAGTACATCGGCGCGCTCGATGACATCGAGGCTGCCAAGGAAATGCTCCACGATACCACCGATGCCGATGAGAAGGAGATGCTCCAGATGGACATCTCCGAAAACGAGGCCAAGCTTCCCCAGCTCGAGGAAGATATCAAGTACATGCTCATCCCGAGCGACCCCAACGACGACAAGAACACCATCGTCGAGATTCGCTCCGCCGCCGGTGGCGACGAGGCGGCCATCTTCGCCGGCGATCTGTATAAGATGTACCAGCGCTTCTGCGAGTCGCGCGGCTGGAAGACCACCGTGCTCGATTCCAGCCCCAGCGAGGCCGGCGGCTTTAAGTCCATCGAGTTCAAGGTCGAGGGCGACCGCGTCTACTCCGTCATGAAGTTCGAGTCCGGCGTGCACCGTGTCCAGCGCGTCCCCAAGAC
>DXZV01000234.1 GCA_019419485.1 Collinsella sp. | reverse complement strand
CAGATATCCGTGCTCAGAAACCCCATCGTTGCAGAGGCCTTCTTAAAGCTGGATTACATCGAGAAATTTGGTACGGGAATCGCGCGCATTAGACGTGCCTATCGCGATTCGATCAATCAACCAATTTTTGATGTTCGCGGCGGCATGGTGGCCGTCACATTGCCCGTTACCGATGCCCTTGAAGGGTCCGAGGAAGAGGTCCAGGTTCTCAAAGCCTTGTCGGGCGGTCGAATTATGTCGCGAAACGAGATTGAAAAACAGACGGGGCTGAGCCGCATGCGGACGTTGGCGGCACTCGAATCTCTGCTTGAACGGAATGCAATCGTAAGGCAGGGAACCGGGCGGGCCACGAAATACGAGCGCTCATAGTCAAAAAGAGCCATGGTACAAGACGGACCCCAAGCCAGCGTTGGCTTGGGGTCCGTTATATCCCGGATGGTAACGGGCCGATTATTGTCAAGTTATAGCAAAGTATAGCGACGTACAGCAAAGTATAGTGAGATATAGCAAGCCGTATAGCGCGCCTTGATTATCAACCGTCCGTATTTCACAGCAACTTATAACAGGCTCGAGGTACCAATTTGGGGTGCAGTAGTGCTGCGCCACGAAAAGGGCCTATCTACTACGTTTAAGCCGCAGGGGTCAACCATAGTCGGCTTTTTCGAAAATCGACAAGCTGTCTACCTGCGGTTTTGTTTTCACGGTTTTCGGTATGGCCGAGGCTATCCGTGTTAACGTAGTAGATGGGCCACTTTTGTGACAAGGGGGCCGATCTGCGGGCCAGGGTAGCTAAAAGAGCCCCGTCCCAAAAAGACTGATTGGGAGCCGGGGCGTGTCGATGCGATAGTATTACGTGGTGAAATTCGACAAACCGTGAGCTTCATCCGAGGGCTTTATGGAACAACACCAGCATAATCAGAGCCTGCAAGACCAGGCATACAACGCATTGCGCTCCAAGATCATCTATGCCGAGCTCAAGCCCGGCACGCGCCTTTCGGCGATTGGTCTGGAAAAGGAGACGGGAATCGGGCGCACGCCCATTCGCGAGTCCTTTGTGCGCCTGCGTGAGCAGGAGCTGGTGGAAACCCGTCCCAAAAGCGGCACCTATGTCTCAAAAATCAGCATGGAGCGCGCCGAGAACGCCTGTTTCTTGCGCGAGAAACTCGAGAGAAGCGTGCTTATTAAATGCTGTTCGGCCGCCTCGCCTGAGCAAAAGCATCGGCTCGAGCAGATTCTTGCCGAGTCTGAGTCACTCGACCATGGCGAAACGCGTCGCTTTTTCGATCTGGACAACCTGTTTCATGAGACATGTTTTGAGATTGCCGGTCGTCACATGTTGTGGGATTGGATGAAGAGCGTCAACACGCATTTTGAGCGATACAACTGGTTGCGTATGGTGTCGCAGGATCTGGATTGGGAGCCGATTCGTCGGCAGCATCGTCGGATTCTCGAGGCCATTAAGAGGGGCGATACCGATGCGGCGAGTTATCTGGCAGAGACGCACTTGCACCTGATGCCCGAGGAGCAGGGCCCGGTTATCGCCTTACATCCCGACTATTTTGAGCTGCCTAAAGACTCGAATAACTAGCCCATCATCGCATCTGCTCGAGACGCAAAAACGACGCTGCTCACCTACAGCGTTTTGCAACCGAGATTTTTAAAAATGCCTAAAATGGCTCAGGCTGCCGACATTGGGAAACGGGGTGCGCTATGGCGCAGATGAGAATCAAGGACATTGCCGTCGAGGCGGGTGTGAGCCCGGCCACGGTCTCGCGCTATCTCAATAACCGTCCCGGGCAAATGACCGAGGAAACCCGTGCTCGCATCGCGGCGGTTATCGAGCGCACCGGCTATCGCCCGCGTGCCGCCGCGCGCAATCTGCGCAACTCACGCACCAACCTCATCGATGCCGGCGTGGACGGCCTGGTCGTCAACACCTGCGGAGGCAATGACGAGGCGATCGCCGCGGCCGCGGGGCGCCTACCCGTTGTACTGCTCGACCGCGATGTTGCCGACGGTGGCATCGATCTGGTGACATCGAACAACCGTGAGCTGGTCGCCGGCTTGGTAGACGAGCTCGCCGCTGCGGGCTGTGAGCGCCTGTG
The DNA here is from genome assembly GCA_019419485.1 of Collinsella sp. GTDB lineage: Bacteria > Actinomycetota > Coriobacteriia > Coriobacteriales > Coriobacteriaceae > Collinsella. The sequence goes on along the minus strand of DXZV01000234.1, from coordinate 138 downwards.
CCTGCTCACCGAGGCAAGCGACGACAGCCCCGTGCGTCGTGAGCGCGCCGAGGCCTTTGCCGACGAGCTTTCGCGACGCGGCCTTGCCGGCGAGGTCGTCACCTTGGCCGATGGCGGTGCCACGGGCGTTGGTCGCTT
>DXZV01000233.1 GCA_019419485.1 Collinsella sp. | reverse complement strand
GCGCTGTAGCCGCGCTTGTGCCATACGAGCACTTTGTCCCGTGTTTCCTGACTCGTCACTGCACGCCTCCCGTCATTGGGTCGATAAGCTGGCAGCTCATGGCGTCGATGCGCCCATCGGTCTTGGCCTCGATGCACAAACGTTTCACGTCGCCTGTGGTTTCGATTCGTTGGCTGATGGTCTGCTCCGGCTGTACGGGTGTCTGCACGGAAGCCCAGCAGACGAAGCAGATGGCCGTCAGGCCGGACACCACTAACAGGATCACAGTAGCGAGCATCGCTAACCCGACGAAATTCTCCAACGTCCAGTCCTTGAATGGTTTCCTCATGATTCCTCCTTGAGCGTGGCGACATATTCGATGGCCTTGCGCTCACGTTTCGCGTATTTCTCGCATTTGCGCTTGAGACGTTTGAGGCTCATGGCGTATATGTAGGCTCTGAAGTCGCCGTCCTCGCGGATTTCGGCCTCGTACCGGCTTATGGTTGATGCCATGAATTGCGCGGTCAGATGGTTTGTAAGCTGAATCTCGTTCATGCGTTTTCCTTCCGGTAGGGGTTGTTGTCCTTGTACACGTGTTCCGCCTCACTGCTGATGATGCTCATAGTCGGCCTCGTTCCTGGTTGTGGACGAGGCAGTCGTCCATGGCCTGAGCAAGTTCCTCGTCGGTGTGGTATCGGAGCCGCCAGTGACAGCGGTCGCAGTACCCGTCCCGGCGGATGTGCGTCTCGGTCTCGCCGCGCCCGCACTCCACGCACCGGCGCTCGCCGTCACCCTCCGGCTCGGCCTCGTCGAGTGTGGGGTGCTCGCCGCGCCGGCAGCTGGCGATGTACTTGTCGATGCTCATGCCTGGCCTCCGATGATCGCGGGAGGCGTGGAACCAAGGTTGGACGGGGTGCCCGTGAATCGTCGCCGGTGCGGGTCGTGCCGTTGCCCCGTGTCCGTGGCCTCGATGGCCAGTGGCGAACGTCCCTGCCGGATGCTGCGGGACGCCTCGCTGGGGCTGTCGCCCAGCATCCGCTGCCGCCGGTATGCCCACGCCTGTTCCGGCGTGAGTCGTCGCGTCTCGCATTCGCGGCCTATCTGCGCCTCCGAGGGTTTCGCCTCGTTGCGCATGCGGCGCACTATCGCGTTGATGTCGCCAGAGCCGCACCAGCGGCCGTCATGGTCCGAGGCATAGAAGCGTCGCATCGCCTCCCGCGCCTCGTCCGCGCTGATGCCCGGATTCAGTTCGCTGCGGAATGCGTCGAGCTGCAGGTCGTCCCACTGCGCGTTGCCGTGATGGCTGTTGCGCAGCGACAGCAGCGCCGCCGCCTCACCCTTGCTGAGCATTGTCGTCACCTCCGTGTCGTCGTTGGTATTCCGCCCGTTCGGCGGGTGTCATGTACGCCCATGTGCGGGCCATGTTCGCTTCGAGGTTTTCCTGCGATCGGCTCTTCGCCGGCCGTTCCAGGCTTCTCGGCGACGCCCTGGGCTTCGTCTCCTCCGGTTGTCTGACCCATTGGCGCGTGTAGAGCTCGCCCGAGATGAACCGGCCGAAGGTCTTGACGTACCGGGGTTCGGTCGCCTCGCAGTAGGCTCGGGCGCGGGCCTCGAGGAACGTGGCCGGGTCGTCGTCTCCTGCGGCCTTGGCGATCCTCGGCCAGTCGATCTCGAGCTGCATGCGCGTCCGGCTGGTTTTCCCGTCGAAGCGGTTCGGCGGGTAGAAGCCCTCGATGCGGTCGAGCAGCCGGTCGAAATCCGCTTCGTGGGGGGTAGGGGGGTAAGAAGATATATCTTCTTGGTTCTTGGTTCTTGGTTCTTGGTTAAAAGACGTGTCCGGGACACTCGCGATGTCCCCTAGGGACACGTCGGGGACATTCGCATCGTCCTTCGGGGACACGTCGGGGACATTCGCGATGTCCTGCCTCGCCTCCCTTTGGCGGCGCTTCTTGACACGCTCCCGCTCCCGCGACTCATCGATCTGCCGCGAAGAATTCTGGTATTTGAGATAGTTGCGGATCATGTAGCAGCCCTCGTCGCTGCCCCTGAGCAGCAGTCCGGAGGCCACGAGGTCGGCGACGTCCCCGTCCGAGGCATTGAGGACATACAGCAGCTCGTCATCGGCGATGATGCCGTCGGAGGCGTGGTCGGAGCACCAGCTGATCGCCATGACGTACAGGAGCGCCGCCGAGGGGTTCATGCGGCGCAGCTTGAGAATGTCCTTGTCCTGCCAGAAGCCGTTGCTGAGCCTCGCATAGCCTGCCATTGTCAACCTCCTAAATCTCGTGTGTGTGGCGGGCGGCGAT
>DXZV01000232.1 GCA_019419485.1 Collinsella sp. | reverse complement strand
CGAACGTACCCCCTTCACAACCTGCCCAAAGGTCCTACAGAAGTTCTCGACAAGCCCCTCCCCCATAGCAGCAAAATAGGGGCGCCCGCATCAGCAGACGCCCGTAAAGCAAAAACGATTTATCAATAAATGGACAATACGTCTTCAGCCAAACCTCTACTTTGCCCCGTGACCCATCTCGACAACCTTGGTCAGCGATCCAAACACGCCCTCGTCGGCCACGAGCTGCGCCTCGGCACGCTGCAGCTGCACGGCAACGGCGGCAGGAGCGGTGCCGCCCTCGGTCGTGCGCGCGGCAACGATCGACGGGATGTCGAGTGCCTCGGTAATATCGCGCTCAAAGAGCGGGCTTGCCTCCTGGAACACCTCAAACGGCAGGTCCTCAAGATTGCAGCCGCGCTTCTCACACATCAGGACCAGATGGCCCACCACGGCATGCGCCTCACGGAACGGCAGGCCACGCTTGGCCAGGTAATCGGCAACATCGGTGGCGGCAAGATGACCCACACCGCACTCGCGCGCCATGGCATCCTCGTTGACGGTCCAAGTCGAAATCATACCGGCCATAACCGACAGGCACTGCATGAGCGTGTGGGCGGTATCGAGCGCGCCCTCCTTGTCCTCCTGCAAGTCCTTGTTATAGGCCAGCGGCAGGCCCTTCATGGTCACAAGCAGCTGCACCAGGCTGCCATACACACGGCCGCTCTTGCCGCGGATAAGCTCGGCAAAGTCGGGGTTCTTCTTCTGCGGCATGATGGACGAGCCGGTGGAGTACGAGTCAGAAAGCGTAATAAAGCCAAACTCGGAGCTCGACCACAACACGATCTCCTCGGAAAGACGCGACAGGTGCATGGCCATGACGGAGCCGGCGTAATGCAGATCGAGCAGGAAATCACGGTCGGAAACCGCATCGAGCGAGTTGGGAATCACACCCGCAAAGCCAAGCTCGGCAGCCGTCATCTGGCGATCGAGCGGATAGCTCGTACCGGCAAGCGCGGCAGCACCCAGCGGGCAGTTGTCGGCGGCATCAAAGGCGGCCTTCAGGCGCGTAAAGTCGCGCGCGAACATCCAGGAATACGCCAGCAGATGATGTGACAGCAGCACGGGCTGAGCGTGCTGCATATGCGTGTAGCCCGGAAGAATCACCTTGTCGTACTTCTTGGCCGCATCCACCAGCACATGGCGCAGCTCAAGATTGGCCTCCATGAGCTCCTTGGCCAGCGCCTTGACGCCCAGGCGCGTATCGGTCGCCACCTGGTCGTTGCGCGAGCGACCGGTATGCAAGCGCTTGCCTGCCTCGCCGATGCGACGCGTCAGCTCGCTCTCGATGGACATATGAATGTCCTCGTCGTTGATATCGAAGGTAAAGTTACCGGCATCGATATCCTGTTCGATTCCGGTCAGGCCCTCGGTGATCGCCTGTTCGTCCTCGGCACTGATAATGCCCTGGGCGGCCAGCATCTTGGCATGTGCCTTAGAACCGGCGATATCCTGCTTATAGAGATGCTTGTCGACCGGCAACGACGCGCCAAACTCCTGCGTGACCTCGGCCACGCCCGCCTCAAAACGACCGCCCCAAAGAGCCATGGAACCGTCCCCTTTCATCAAATATCAAAACATCGGCGCACGAAGCGTTACGCCATGTCGCTAAAGCGATTTATCAACAGCTAGTTTTGCACATCCCCCGCCGCACGCGAGGCTGACAAGCTAAATAGCGAAGAAGTGACGCACCATGCACTTGGCGCCCAACATCTCCCTCCGGATGTTGCCCTGCGAACCATCGATCCAGGCCTTTAGGCTCATAGGAACGTCCTCGACCTTTGCAGCATCGAACTCGGGCGCGAGGGCAAGTAAAGCATGCGCGATAGCATTGAACATAATGGATACTCCCCATATATATAGGCGCAGGGCCGTCAAATTGATAGGAGGAGCCCCGCCGGACAACCCCGGCGGGGCTCGGACTCAGCCGCAGACGCGGCATCATATATGCGGGCGGAACGTAGGGGCCACCGATGTTAAGAAGTGTCAGCAAGCATAACGAAAGGTAGGGACCCCATGCGCCCGTTATGTATCACGCGGATGGGCCGCGCGGATACCAAAGGAAGGAGGCGCTAGGCCTGGGCGGCAGCAGAGCTGGGGCCCTGGACCTTAGCCCACGTCTTGAGCGACAGCGTATCGATCTCGATAAAGCCGGCGCTGGCCTTCTCGTCAAACGTAGTGTCGCGGTCATAGGTAGCCAGACCGTAGTCATACAGGCTAAACGGGCTCTTGCGGCCGACGACATGGCAGTTGCCC
>DXZV01000231.1 GCA_019419485.1 Collinsella sp. | reverse complement strand
CATATGGCACAGCGTCATCTTCCTGCACTCCTGATCATCATGGACGGCTGTGGCCTGGCTCCGGCCGATGGCGAGAACGCCGTCGCCGCTGCCAAGACGCCCTTCCTTGATAGCCTGTACGAGAAGTATCCTCACACCACGCTCGGTGCTTCGGGCGAGGACGTGGGCCTTCCCGACGGTCAGATGGGCAACTCCGAGGTAGGCCACCTCAACATCGGTGCCGGCCGCATCGTGTTCCAGGAGCTTTCGCGCATCAACAATGCCATCAAGGACGGCTCCATCGCCAAGAACGAGGTCTTCGTCAAGGCTATGGACGATGTCAAGGCCGAAGGCAAGACCCTGCACCTCATGGGCCTTATGAGCCCTGGCGGTGTTCATTCTCACATGAACCACGTCGAGGCTCTGGTCAAGATGGCTGCCCAGCATGGCGTCAAGACCGTTCGCGTCCACGCCTTCATGGATGGCCGCGACGTCGACCCGCAGTCCGGTGCCGGCTACATGAGCGAGTTCTGCGCCTTCCTGGCTAAGATCTCCGAGGAGACCGGTTGCGACGCTCGCGTTGCCACCGTTTCGGGCCGCTATTGGGCCATGGACCGCGACAACCGTTGGGAGCGCATCCAGCGCGCCTACGACGTCATGGTCAACGCGTCCGATGCCGATACCGACCCCGTTGCCGGTATCAAGGCCTACTACGAGAAGGATCCGCGCGGCGACGAGTTCGTCGAGCCTTTCGCGGCCCACAACGAGGGCATCCACGAGGGCGACGCGGCCATCTTCTTCAACTTCCGTCCCGACCGCGCTCGTCAGATGACCCGCGTGTTCACGGACAAGGAGTTCGATGGCTTTGAGCGCGAGCAGATTAAGCTCTCGCACTTTGTGACGATGACCGAGTACGATTCGACGTTTGACGTCGAGGTCGCCTTCCCCAAGACGTTCCCCGAGAACGTCCTGGCCGACGTTATCGCCGCCAATGGCCTGAAGCAGCTGCACACCGCCGAGACCGAGAAGTACGCCCACGTGACGTTCTTCCTCAACGGCGGCATCGAAGAGCCCAAGGAGGGCGAGGAGCGCGTGCTCGTCGCTTCCCCCAAGGTCGCTACCTACGATCTGCAGCCCGAGATGAGCGCTCCCGAGGTTACCGAGAAGCTTGTCGCCGCCATCAACGAGGATCGCGCTGATTTCTACATCGTGAACTTCGCGAACTGCGACATGGTTGGTCACACCGGCGTGTTCGACGCCGCCGTTAAGGCCGTCGAGGCCGTTGACGATGCTCTGTCCAAGGTTGTCCCGGCGATTCTCGCCAAGGGCGGCTTTGCGCTGATTACCGCCGACCATGGCAACGCCGATCACATGTTTGACGTTGCTTCCGACGGTTCCAAGCATCCGTTTACGGCTCACACCACCAACCGCGTGCCGTTCATCATCGTTGATGATAAGGCCAAGCTCACCGGTATCGAGGACGGCCGTCTTTCCGATATCGCTCCGACCATGCTCACCATGGCTGGTATTGAGCCTTCCGCCGAGATGACGGGTCGCGTGCTCGCCACCGAGGCCTAATAGAAAACAAATACCGTTTTCTAGTAAGGGGGTTGTCCACAACCGGACGACCCCCTTTTTGGTATTTCTGCCATTTCTACCCCGTCCCTAAATGGCAGGTGGGGGAGTGTTGGAGGTTGTGGTACAGTACTGGAGTTTGAATTGTTCTATTAAGGAGCTTATCTATGGGTCCGTTTCAGATTCTTCTGTTTGTCGTTTGGGCTGTTTCTGCCGTGGCGCTGACGATTCTCGTTCTGATGCATTCCGGTAAGGGCACCGGCGTTTCGGATATGATCGCTAGCTCGCTGTATAACTCCAGCTCTGCCACGGGCGTCATGGAGCAGAACCTCGATCGCCTGACGGTAATTATGGCCGTCGTTTTTGCCGTGTGTGTCGTTCTGTGCATGTTTTTCTTCCCGCAGGGCATCGTCGGCTACTAAGCATCGGCGTATATACGTTTGTAAGGGGTCCCGCATGTGCGGGGCCCTTTTTGTTTACAGACTTGTAACAGAGCCAAAATATCCCCACATACTTCGCCCAACTAAAGAAATTCTCGACCGTTAACCGGAATCAGCGCCAAATTGTGCATAAAATGCGCTACTGTATTGCAAAACGTTGGCCCGCATTGCATAACCAGCCATAACAGCGGACCGCGTTTGAATGGTTCGATTGGGCTGTCTCGACGTTGCCCGGCCGAATTCACTTTGTCCTATCTCATAAGGAGGATGGCATGGCTGATTCTATGTTCCACCAGCCCGTTATGGGT
>DXZV01000230.1:1574-2306 GCA_019419485.1 Collinsella sp. | reverse complement strand
GGCGACCACCATGCGCTACACGACACGTCGCTCGACTTTCACAAGGGCGAGATCACGGCGCTCATCGGGCCTTCGGGCTGCGGTAAGTCGACCTTCTTACGCAGCCTCAACCTGATGAATCGCGAGATTCGCGGCTGCCGCGTGGAGGGCGAGATCAACTACCGCGGGCGCAACGTGAACACCAAGACCGAGAACACCTACGAGTTGCGTCGCTCCATTGGCATGGTATTCCAACAGCCCAACCCTTTCCGCAAGTCCATTCGCGACAACATCACGTTTGCGCCCAGGCGTCACGGCATTACCGACCGCGACGAGCTTGATCGTATGGTCGAGGAAAGCCTGCGCGGCGCGGCGCTGTGGGACGAGGTCAAGGACAAGCTCGACAAGAGCGCCTACGCGCTTTCGGGCGGCCAGCAGCAGCGTCTGTGCATTGCGCGCACGCTGGCGCTCAATCCCGACGTGATCCTGTTTGACGAGCCCTGCTCGGCGCTCGACCCCATCTCGACGCTGGCGATCGAGGACCTCATGTCATCGATCGTTGCCGACCGCGCCATCGTCATCGTGACGCACAACATGGAGCAGGCGTCGCGCGTGTCCAACCGCACGGCGTTCTTCTACATGGGCGATATGGTTGAGTACGACGAGACTGACGAGATTTTCCAACGGCCCAAGGATAAGCGGCTGAATGATTACCTCACCGGCATGTTCTCCTAGTCCGGGACATGCTTGAGG